>NZ_LZMI01000131.1:0-94382 GCF_001665475.1 Gordonia sp. 852002-51296_SCH5728562-b
ACACTCCTGCCGATCGGCGACGTGATCGAGATGGCCGCCTCCGCCGGTGCGAGTCAGTATTTGGCGGTGTTCGGTGAGCACACCAGTGTGCCGCTCTACCTTGGTCGGTCGAAGCGGATCGCCACGCTGGGGCAACGGTTGGCCTCGTTCGCCTCACCCGGCGGCAAAATGTGTTCCGCACCGGGCTGTAACCAACCCGCCTCACGGGTGCAGATGCATCACGCCGCGAAAGACTGGGCCGACGGCGGCCTGACCGACATCGACCAGTTGGTGCCGGCGTGTGATGTGCACAATCGGCGGGTCGGCAAAAAGCCTGGGCAGTTCACCACCCGCATGATCACCGACGGACCCGATACGGGCCGTGTTGCGTGGCGACTCAACGCCAAACCGGGCATGCCCGAGAATCCCGAACGCATCAACCGCATCGCCGACGTCAAAGCCGACTTCCACGACTACCTCACCGCCGAACACACGAGCAACGAGGCTGCAGCGGCTGCACGCGCGGCCGGGACAGGCGCGACGGTTACCGAGATCGGCGCGCGAGCCTCGGGTACAGCCGACGCCGAGATCGTCGCGGACACAGTGGGTGCCTGGATGATGTCGCCGCCCTCAGTGCCGGACCCGCCCAGCGGGCAGGCGGCAGGCCAGGCGTTGACCGGCGTCGAGCTCGCGCTGGTGGGCGCAATCCCCTTGAGTGACACCGTGCGCCTCAGCTCGCGGGTCGACATCCAATGGAACCTCGCTGATCCACCCGACCCCGACCCGCCCACAGACCCGGACGCACCAACAGGTCCAGCCCCACCAGCCAGCCCCTGGTGGCTCGGCGACGTCGACCCACCAGGAGGCGTCGACCCACCCTTGTCCGACGCAGCCTGACCCACCGCGTCAACTGACCGGTGTGCCAACCCGGCCAACCCGGCCGACACGCTAGCCCAACGAACCGGGCGAGCCGTCGAATCAGGTTGTGCCGCAACCCGTCCACACCCCGCCACCACACCCAGGTGGCGGGGCAGACGTGGTTGGGAACTGTAGTCCGGCACGCATACTCGTGCGCGACAGACGGACTGGCCTCAGATTCCAGCGGACAGCGGAAGGTTCACGAAGCTCGGCTGTGCCGGGTCGAGGACGATGTGCTGTGGCTTGAGGCCCGACTCGTTGAGCAGTGGACGCAACGGGACACCACGAGGGGCGTTCATCGCGAACACGTCGATCCGCAGTCGATGTCCTGCCGGGATACGCGCTTCTGTGGGGAGCAGACCGACGTCGAGAGTGACCGGCTTTCCCGGTGTGATTCGTTGGCGCGCAGCAAGAGTCATTGTGTAGAAGGGGTCGATGACATCGCCGTTGGGCGCGAACTGCGACTCCGCTCGGTCATAGCCACGCAACGAAGCCATGACCTGCCCCGAGCTGATCACCTTCGATGTCCCGTCCGGCGCAACGTCGTTCAACGTTGCTGTCCAGTAGCCGTCTGTCGCGTCCATGACCGTGTTGAGGTGCAGACTGCTGTAGCCGGACACGCGTCGACTGCTGTCGAGCGGTGGCGTCGTGAACGACAGTGCGCCCCGTTCCGAGATCCGCGCGTCGTCGGAGCATCCTTGGAACACCGCGGTCAGACCCGCCATCTGCTGGGCGGAGTCGCGCGAACAGAGTGTCCACAATGTCGGTGACACGGTCATGGTTCCGCGTGCCGCGTTCGCGCCAGTCGTCAGGCTGCCGTCGCCCTGAGCATGCGGCGCGGTGCCGCTGCGACGGTTCGACAGATACAGCCGCTGTCGGGTCATGCCTGCGCGCGGGAACTGCGCCGCGGAGATCCAACTGTCGCCGACCTGCTTCAGATTCACCGGCCCGTACGAGTCGATTCCGTTGTCAATTCCCTTGAGCCACTTGTCGAACCATGCTTTCTGCAAGACGTCGAGCCGCGGTGGGGTACCCGGCCTACCCTGTCCCCCGCCGATCGTCGCGTGGTAGCCGTCGCCCATCATGAGCTGCTTACGGCCGGGGGCCAGCGGGATCTTGTTGTACATCCGCACCTCGCTGTTGGTGAACAGATCGAACCATCCGCCGTAGATGAAGGTGGGTGTGGTGACCTCGTCGGCGTGATCCTGCCAGGACTGTCGCGGCTCCGAATCTGTCTTCAGCAGGTCCTTCAAATAGCCAGGGACAGAAGGGATGTCGGGCGTTGTCAGCCCCGCCAGCAACTGCGGGTAGAACGTCAACGGGTCCTTCACCCTGTCGGCGAGCCACTTCCAGTCGAAGGTGCCGTTCAGCATCGACGCGACGTTCGGGATCATCTTCGTGCTGTTGACCAACGTCAACCACAGCGGCAGGAACCCCGCGCCGAGGGCACCACCCGGAGCGACGATGTCGCGGATGAGGTCGCCTCCGGGCTCGACGGGGAAGATGGCCTTCAGCGCGTCGGGATGCTTGTTGGCCGCTTGGATCTGGTTGATCGCCGAATACGACACACCGGCCATCCCGATCCTGCCGTTCGACCATCGCTGCTTGGCGGCCCAGTCGATCACCTCGGTCGAGTCCTGCTGCTCGCGGCTCTGGAACACGTCCCAGGTCCCCTGCGAGAATCCGGTGCCTCGGACGTCGACAACCACCATCGTGTAGCCGCTGCGCACGAGATCGAAGTCCGCTGAGAAGTTTCGGGTTCCTCCATCGCGCACTGTCTTGGCGAGTGCGTTGATTCCGTCGATCGCGGTTCCGTGCAGGTTGATCGCGTCTGCCAGCTGCATCGCATACGGCGCCAAGACCGGATTCTGCAACGCCGACGACGCGACCGCCGTGATCAGCTTGGTGTACGGGGTCATGTTGAGCACGACGGGTGTGCGATCCGCGGCTGGACGGCCTCGCGCGTCGGCAGGGCGATACACGTTGGCGCGCAACACTGTTCCGTCACTCATTCGGATCGGGACGTCCCATTGGGTCGCGACACCCGCATAGGGGTGCGCACCGTCGTGTGCCGCACGCCAACCTGCGCCCTGCTGACCGCCGTCGGGAGTCGCAGCGTCGGCGATTCCCGGACCGGTCATCAAAAGAATGGCGACGGAGAGGACCGCGACCACCGCGCCCCACGTCGTCGAACTCGAAACACGTCGTAGCTTAGTGACCACCGGGACCCCTGACCGTTGATACGCCTGAGCGTTGAAACCCTGAATGCTGAAACACCGAACGTTGGAACACCGTGAGACTCCCGCGCCGAATAATGACGGCGTGAGACGAACGCGTCGAAGAGTATCAGTTCGATGTGGCGCAGCTCACCAAGGCCTACTGATGGGATCCGGGCCGCGATCTCTGCGGCGAGATGACCGGCGGAGCGTCAGTTCTGGTCGACGTCGATCGGATGGGTCGCGAGCAGCGGCATCGGCCAGGGCTGGCGCCGAAAGACATCTGCCCAGACGTCGACGGTCGGCGGTGCGAGCAGATCGCGAGGAAGCGCCGAGGCGAGCAGCCAGCTGTCCTGGGCGAGCTCGGCGTCGAGTTGGCCTATCCCCCAACCCGCGTAGCCGGCGAAGATTCGGACGCCCTCGAGGACGTTGGCGAGGAGTTCGTGATCGGCGTCGAGGTCGACGAGGACAACCCGACCGTCGACCGGGCGAAGCCCTTCGAACGCTTCGATGTCGACACCGTGCTTCGCGACTCCAAGACACAACGCGGCGTCTTGCTTCACAGGCCCTCCGATGAACAGCGCCTGAGGCGACGCCGCGAGATCGGTCCACTGTGGAAGGATGTTGTGGACGGCGGTCTGGCTCATCCGGTTGAGGATCACCCCGAGGCTGCCGCCGTCGTTGTGTTCGATGATGTAGATGACCGAGCGCGCAAATGTGGGCTCGGTCAGGTCGGTCGACGCGAGGAGCAACGTACCCGCCCGCACGCTGTTGGCCGACTCCATGTCGCGGGCACCAGGCATACCGCCACCCTCGGCTCCGTCGGAGTTCTCGGGTGAGAAATCGTCCGCGCTGTCACCACCCACAGTGACCATCATCGCATGTCTTATGCGAGCTGGTCGGTAGTCTTGATGGGTGAGCTCTACTGCACGCGACGGCCGATCTGTGCGTGCTGCGTGGCGCGATTTTCTTGACTCGTTACGCAGTTCTCCTGGGCTCGGGCGCCTCCTCTCTGTGCGCCTCGCCAGCCAGCTGACCGATGGCGTATTCCAGGCCGCCCTGGTTGGCGGCGTGTTGTTCAATCCCGAACGCCACGCCGACCCGCTCGCCGTCGCCGGTGGCATGGCCGTGTTGCTGCTCCCGTACTCGGTCATCGGACCCTTCGCCGGAGCACTCCTCGACCACTGGGATCGTCGAGCTGTCTTGTTGTACGCCAACCTGATTCGCGGTCTGATGATCGCGGTCGTCGCAATCGCCATCGCGACGGGAAGTCCCGACACCGTCGTTCTGGTCGGTGCGCTCGCGGTGACCGGCGCCAGCCGCTTCGTGGCATCCGGGCTGTCTGCCGGGCTCCCCCACGTCGCGTCGCAAGATGTCATCGTCGCGACCAATGCCCTGTTCACGACGCTGGGCGGCTTCATGCTGTCGGTGGGTGCCGTCCTTGCGATGGGAGTGCGACTGCTCGCCGGATCGGACAACACGGGCAGCGCGATCACGATGGTTGTTGCGGTGGTGATCGCCGTCGTCGCGGCGTTCCTCGCCCGTGGCTTTCCCAGATTGCAGCTCGGTCCCGATCATCCCGACGATCCCGGGCGCTCGGCCGTGCACGCCGTGGCCGTCGGCCTGCAGCACGGCGCGATCGCCGTCGCGCGGTCCCGTCCGGTGGCTGCTGCGTTGTCGGCGATCGGCGCGCATCGCGTGGTGTTCGGCATCAACACACTGATGCTGCTGGTGCTCGCACGGCATTCGGGGTCGGGTGATGGGCTCGACCGTGTCGGCGCCGTCGTCGGTTGTACCGCTGCCGGCGCATTGGCCGCGGCATTCATCACGCCGGTCGCTGTCGATCGATTCGGCCGCAAGGCGACGCTGATCACCGCGCTGTCGGTCGGGGTCGTCGCGGAGCTGTCGCTGCTCTCGTTCTCGTTCGTCGTCTTCTGCATCTCCGCGGTGGTGTTGGGACTCATCGGGCAGGTCGCGAAGCTGTGTGGCGACGTGTCGATGCAGGTCGACATCGACGACGCCGTGCGCGGCCAGGTGTTCTCGGTCCAGGACGCGGTGTTCAACATCGCCTACGTCGCCGCGATCGCGATCGCCGCCACCACGATTGCGCCGGACGGCCGGACGCCGCTGCTCGTCGTGATTGCCGTGGTGATCTACCTTGTCGGGATCGCCGTCGTGCGATTCGTCCACCCGGGCCGCGATGAACTGGTCGGCGCGAGCCAGCACGCAGCCGAGCACGCCCGCCACGAGCGTGAGCAGGAGCAGCACTCGGACTCTCATCTCCCGAACTCCGGCGCGTCTGCGCCAAAGGCCGCGTCTGCGACCCCGTCGCCGTCGGAGTCGACGAGCACGGTGTCGAAGTTGCCGTCGCCGTCGGAGTCCACATAGAGCCGACGCTCGGCTCCCGACCCCGCCGCGCCGGGGTCACCAACCCCTGTGTCGACAACCTCGGCGTCGACCCGTCCGTCGCCGTCGAGGTCGAGCCGCTGCGTCGAGGGTTGCCGCCCGGCGCGCGGCGTCGGCTCGGGTACTCGCTTCGGGCCGTCGTCGCTGGTTGTGTCATCTGCCCCTCCCTGCGGCACCTCGCCCGGCGCTCCTGCGTCGCCCTGACCTGCGGTGACGCCCTGACCAACCGCGACATCCCACAGGCCGCGACCCGAATCGCGGTACTGGCGTTCGGGTCGGCCGTCGTCGTCGATGTCAAGTGCTGCGACGTCGGCGTGGCCATCGCCGTCGACATCCCACATGGCGTCGTCGGCACGTCCGTCACCGTCGAAGTCGATGCTGACGGCGTCGAGGGTGCCGTCGGCGTCGAGGTCGAGGTCGGCAGCACTCGACCAGCGGCTCAGCGTGCCGTCGCCGGGGCCGAACACGTAATCGATCAGGGGATCCACGCGTCTTCAGACGTTCACCGGTGCTGGTTGGTTCCGTTACGGACTCCCCAAGATTCCCCAGTACGCAGCACGGTACGTTTTGTGCATGTATGTGAGCGAGCTGGGAGAGCAGTTCCACCGCGCTCGTCTCGAACCGGCGATCACACATCTCGACGCCGCGTCGGCGGGACGTTCGTCGAACGCCGTGATCGGGACGGTGTCGGCGCACCTGTGGCGTGAAGCCGAACGTGGGTCGTACGTCGCAGCAGACGACCGAGCGGACGAGATTGCCAGGGACAAGCGCGACATCGCCCAACTCCTCGGCCACACCCCCGACGAACTCACCTACCGCGAGAGCGCGCGAGCCGCACTGCGCACGCTGCTGACCTCGTGGAGTCTGCCCATGGCGTCGACGGTCTGGGTCGGCAAGAACGAGTTCGGACCCAACCTCGTGGAGTTCGAGCGCCGGGGTTACGCCGTGCGGCCGCTGCCCGACGGCGACGTCTACGGTCACGTCGACACCGACGCGCTGGAGAACATGCTGCAGTTCGAGCAGCCCGATTTCATCCACATCTGCCATGTCGGCTCGATGTCGGGTGCCGTGCAGCCTGTGGCGCGGATCGTCGAGGTCGCACACCAGGTTGGCGTGCCCGTCGTCGCCGACATGGCGCAGGCCGTCGGACACGTACCGACGGTCACTGGCGCCGACGTCGTCTACGGCACCAGCCGCAAGTGGCTGACCGGCCCGCGCGGCGTCGGATTCCTTGCTGTGCGCCGTGATTCGCTGCGGCCCGTCGAGGTCGACCCGTCGCAATCGTTCATCGCAGGCATGCTCGGCCTAGGGGTCGCGGTGTCGGAGGTACTCCAGACCGGTCAGCAGCGGGTCTTCCGCGAACTCGCGGCGATCGGACGCGCCACCCGCGAGCGGCTCGACGGGATCGGCAGTTGGCAGGTTCTGGAACCCATCGACGAACCGTCGGCCATCGTCACCCTCGACCCACCACCCGGCTTCCAGAGCGCCGACGTCCACCAGGCGCGCGACAAACTCTTCGAACTCGGCCTGCTGGTGACCGCTGCCGACTCGTGGCGCGCTCCCCTCGCCGGCGACACGTCGGTCCTGCGGATCAGCCCGCACCTCGACGTCACACGCGAACAGCTCGACCGCCTCGCCGACGCCCTCCGCACGATGGGTTACTAGCGCGCTCCGCGCGGGGGGTATTAGCGCGCTTCGCACGGGCGCGCTCACGTCGGCAAGCACTTGCAGAAAACATGAAACTTGGTCTGCCGACCCACCGGTGTGACCTGCCCCTTTACCGCGAGCCGATGTGACAGACTGATCCTCGATGTCTGCGAGCCCAGAGAGCACGAACACCGTCGGTCACCTCGCGATCGTCGCCAACCCGACGGCGGGTCATGGCGCCGGGCAACGCGTCCTCGGAGCAGCGACCGCGATTCTGCGCGGCCGCGGCGTCAGTCACGAGGTTCTGACCGCCGACACCCGCGAGGAGAGCGCACGGCTCGCCGAAGAAGCAGCCGCACGCGGAGCCGACGCCCTCCTCGTCGTCGGCGGTGACGGCACCGTTCAGACCGTGCTCCGTACCGTTCACAGTCATCAGCTGCCGCTCGGCATCCTCCCCGCGGGAACCGGAAACGACGCGGCACGCATGCTCGACATCCCCCTCGACGACGTCGCACGCGCGATCGCGATCATTCTCAACGGCAAGACCCGACGCATCGACCTCGGCCGCGCCTCCTTCTCCGACGGCGTCGTCGACCTGTTCTGCACCATCGCCGCAACGGGATTCGACGCTGCCGTCGCCGAACGCGCCCAGGATCTCTCCTGGCCGAGCGGGCGCGCGCTCTTCGCCCTGGCCGCGCTACGACAACTCCCCAAGCTCAACCGGCACCACTATCAAGTGCGCGTCGACGACGTCGAGGTCGAGACCGACGCCGCGTTCACCGCCATCGCCAACGGTCCGACGTACGGCGCCGGAATGCGGATCGCACCCCACGCCAGCGCCGACGACGGCCTCTTCGACATCGTGATGGGCTCCCACCCCCGACACCTTCCGCGGCTGTCACTTCTGCGCGGTCTCGCCCAGGTGCTCTACGGTCGCGTCGAGAACAACCCGCTGTTCAAAGACATGCAGGGGCGCGAAGTGGAGCTGTACTGCGATCCGCCCGCCGATGTGTCACTCGACGGCGACATCGTCGGCTCGCTACCGACCGTCTTCGACATCCTCCCGAGCGCCATCGAGGTCTACGTGCCGCACTGAGTGGCCCCGAGAGCTCAACGGCAGGGTCGCTACCCCTCGCCGCGTTCGGCCCACCACTCGCGCAGCGCCGCGACGGCCTCCTCGTGCGACAGCGGGCCGCGGTCGAGGCGCAACTCCTTGAGGTACCGCCACGCTTGTCCGACGACCGGCCCGGCAGGAATCTGGAGGATCTCCATGATCGCGTTGCCGTCGAGGTCGGGGCGTACCCGTTCGAGGTCCTCCGCGGCGGCCAGAGCGGTGATGCGCTCTTCGAGACTGTCGTAGTTCTCCTGCAGCCGACGCGCCCGCCGCTTGTTGCGGGTGGTGCAGTCGGCGCGCACCAACTTGTTGAGCCGGTCGAGCAGCGGACCGGCATCGGTGACGTAGCGTCGGACAGCCGAATCGGTCCACCGCCCTTCGCCATAGCCGTGAAAACGCAGATGCAGGAACACAAGGGTTGCCACATCTTCGACGACGGCCTTCGGATACTTCAAGGCGCGCATACGCTTTCGCACCATCTTCGCGCCGACGACCTCGTGGTGGTGGAAGCTGACGCCACCGTCGGGCTCGTGGCGTCGGGTCGCGGGTTTGCCGATGTCGTGCAGCAGCGCGGCCCAGCGCAGGATGAGGTCGGGGTCGCCCTGCTCGAGGTCGATCGCCTGCTGCAGCACGGTCAACGAGTGCTGATAGACGTCCTTGTGTTGATGGTGTTCGTCGATGGTGAGTCGCATGCCCGGCACTTCAGGGAGTACGCGGTCGGCGAGTCCGGTCTCGACCATGACGTCGATCGCCTCGATCGGATGCTCGCCCAGGATGAGTTTGTCGAGTTCGGCGTGGACCCGCTCAGCGGTGATGCGGTTGATCTCGTCGGCCATCTCGGTGATCGCGTCGAAAACCCGCGGCGCGAGCCGGAATCCGAGCTGCGAGACGAACCGCACCGCGCGGAGCATCCGCAGCGGATCGTCGTTGAACGATTCCTGCGGCGTCGCAGGTGTGTCGATGATTCCGGCGAGGAGTGCTGTCATTCCGTCGAGCGGGTCGTGGAACTCCGCGGGTCCGTTCGGGCCTATCGCGACGGCCATGGCGTTCATCGTGAAATCGCGGCGCACGAGGTCGGCTTCGAGCGAATCGCCGAAGGTGACCTCGGGATTTCGACCGACGCGGTCGTACTGGTCGGCGCGGAACGTCGTGATCTCGATCATCACGTCGCCCTTGCGTGCCGAGATGGTCCCGAATTCGATGCCGGTGTCCCAGATCGCGTCGACCCAGCCGGTCAGCAGGCGGGTGATCTCGGCGGGACGGGCGTCGGTGGTGAAGTCCAGGTCGTTGCCGAGGCGCCCGAGCACCGCGTCGCGAACCGACCCTCCTACCAGGTACAACTCGTGGTCGGCTGTCGCGAACCGCTCGCCGAGGGGCGCCAGAACGTCGGAAAGCCCCTGCAGGGTGACCGCTGCAGCGGCGAGAAGCCTGGTGCGGCGCTCGATGCGTGCGTTCGATGCGGTCGAGTCGGTCACGGCACGCCAGCCTACCGGCGTGGGCGCTGCGGAAACATCCCGGCACCCGCGTCGAACCGGCTCCTGACCGGTCCGGTTCCCGCCGCACCTGACGGCACTGGGCAAACGGCAGGTGACCAGCGGCTAGCATCGAGTCTGTGTCAACCGAGTCCCCGACCAACCGTGCAGACGTCTCAGGCGACGTCTCGTCGGCTGGTCACGGCGGTATTTCGGGTGGTAAATCCGGTGGCAATTCGGGTGCTAACCCCACGGGCGCGCCTGCCGGTTCCGGCGCAAAGTCGGTGGGCAACCCCGGCGTCGCCAACGCAGGCAAGCCGGGTCCGTCACGCCGTTCGCGCCGTGGACGTCGTCGACGACGCGCCCAGGACAACCGACGCGCCGAGCCCGCGGGAACTGATCACCGCGGCGGTGCCGACCCTGCCCTCAACAGCAAGAACGCCCCAAACGGCAAGAACAACCCGAACAGCAAGAACAACGACAAGCAGCGAGACAGGCAGCGCAAACGTGCGCCGTCTCCGGCAGACGTCGCGCGTGCCACCGCGCGCTCGAACCGCGTCGAAGCAGGCATGGCCGACGCCGAGCCCGCCGACTGCGACGCGGAGACGTCGATCGAGGGCGCACACGCCAAGGTGACGCCGCCCAAGCCTTCCGACATCGCTGTCGTCAGCGCAAAGATCACCAAAACCGGCCTGACGCACGCGTCGAACGGCCCCAAGCCCGGACAAAACCGCAACCGACGCCGCGCCACCCGCACGGCAGACCGGACGGCCAACACCCCCGACCGCCTGCAGACCGTGCGCGAGACCTCTGCGGGTGGGCTCGTGATCTCCGACCTCGACCTTCCCGTCGACGAACTGTCGGCGGCACTGATCGGTCGCGTCGACAGGCGCGGCAGGCTGATGTGGTCGCTTCCGAAGGGACATATCGAGACCGGCGAGACCGCGGAGCAGACCGCGATCCGGGAGGTCGCCGAGGAAACGGGCATCCAGGGAACCGTTGTCGCACCCCTCGGCAAGATCGACTACTGGTTTGTGAGCGAGGGCAAACGCATCCACAAGACGGTGCATCATTATCTGCTGCGCAGCGTCGGCGGAGAGCTTTCCGACGCCGATTACGAGGTCAGCGAGGTCGCATGGGTGCCGTTGCACGAGTTGCCGCGCAAGCTCACGTACTCTGACGAGCGGCGATTGGCCCGGATGGCGCGCGGCGTGATCGCCGATCTGGCCGCCGACCCCGCACGGTTGGCCCAATCCGAGGCCGAGAGCAGCCGCACCGAACCGAACGCATATGAGAAAGCCGCAGCCGCACGTAATCAGCGACGCAACGACGTCGGGCATCGCTCGGAGGTCAAGCGTCGCGCGGACAGTCAGCCTCAGGCGCGGCCGCGGCGACGGCGCAGGCGTACTCGGCGACCTGCGTCCGGGGATGCGTGACGTCCTGCGCATCGGTAGTTCTCGGCGCCTGAGCGCCTCTTTCGTCACGCGTGCGCGCGTTCTTCTCGCTGTTCTCGGCGTGGTGATCGTCGCGGCGCTGTGCGCTGCCCCGGCCGCAGCGGTGCCGACCAGCGGCGCGTCGGACGGCTCGACGTCGTCCGACGACCAGCGGTTTGCCTCCGTGGTCATCGACACGCTCACGCCGTCGATGGTCACGACGACGTCGGGACCCGACCTCACCGTCGAAGGACACGTACGCAACACCAGCTCGCGCACGATCAAAGACCTGAGCATCCGCCTCGAACGTGGCGACGCCGTCCGCGACGCCGCGGGCCTGCGCAGCAGTCTCGCCGTCGGGCATCCCCCGATCGCCGTCTCCGGAGCGTTCCGCAACCTCACCGACGAGCTGGCCCCGGGAGCCGAGGTCTCGTTCCGGATCAACATGTCACTCTCGGGTCAATCAGGCATGCAGATCTCGCGGACCGGCGTGTATCCGCTGCAGGTCAACGTCAACGGCGTCCCCGACTACGGCTCGATGGCCCAGGTCGCAGGCTCCCGGACTCTGCTCCCCGTGCTCTCGCTGCCGCCGGACAAGAATCGGGCCGCACAGTTCGACTCGTCGGAACTGGATTCGACCGGACTTGATTCGACGGGGCTGGATTCGACGACAAGCGGCGCGGGCAGTGCGACGGCCAGTGGGAACGGTGGCCTCGGCGCCGACGGCGCGGTCTCGGCCGACACCTCCGACCCTGCGCGCATCACGATGCTCTGGCCCCTCGCGGCACCCCCTCAACTTGCACCGGGCGGGCTCGGTGGCGGAACCCAACCCGTCCGCCTGATCAGCGACGACATGGCCCGCTCACTGCGCGACGGCGGTCGACTGCACGAACTCCTGGAGTCCGCGCGCAACGTGATCGGGACCGCGGCAGGCGATTCGGCCGCAGGGTCGGGCAGCACGGACGACAGCGGCAGTTCCGCCAACCCGCCGTCGAGCGGTTCGGGTTCGGGAACATCCGGATCCGCGACGTCGTCGGACTCTGGAACGCCGACTCCCGGCGCATCGGGAACGTCGACGTCCCCCGCCGCGCCGAACGCCTCCGACCTGCAACGCAGCATGTGTCTTGCCGTCGACCCCGACCTACTGGTGACCGTTCGCGCCATGTCGTTGGGCTACGTGGTGTCCAGCAATCCCGCCGACCCGACGTCGCGCACCACGCCCGGCACCGGTAGCGACGCCGCAACCCAGTGGCTGTCCGACCTTCGTGGTGTCGCGGCACGGACGTGTGTTGTCGCGCTGCCGTTCAGCCAGGCGGACCTGCCCTCGTTGGCGCGCATCGACCGCTCCGGGCTGACAACCGCCACGCTCGACGCCCCCGCAGACGTCGTCGACGCGATTCTCGGAGTGCGCAGCGTGCGGGGGCTGACGATTCCCGCGCTCGGAGCCGTCGATCAGGCGGGCAGTGAACTCCTGCGCGACGCGGGGCACCCCAAGGCTCTCGCCTCGGCGTCGTCTGTCGATCCGACAGGCAACCCGAACGCCGCGGGCCTCTACAACGTGGGCGGCCTGCTCACCCAGACCTACGACTCGTCGGTCAGCGCGGCGATGGGTGCCGTGGGCACTGCTCCCCTGGTCACCGCGCTCACTCCGCCGAGCCAGCAGACCGACCTCGCCGTTGAATCGCCGGTCAGCCGACGCCAAGCCGCGGTGGCTGCGCTGGCATTTCGCTCGATCGCGACTCCGGGATCGAGCGGGGAGTCCGGAACCTCCACCAGCACGGGCACTGCCGTGACGAGTAACGCCGTCACGAATACCGCAGGCCGCGCGGAGGTCGTGATGCCCCCGACGTACTGGTCGGCCACGTCCGACGACGCGAACGCACTGTTCTCCACGGCCACGGTTCTCTTCGGCTCACGCGCAGCAACCCCTGCCCCGCTCGACGACCTGGTCAACCGGATCGGCGGTGCGACGGCACCCGCTCGACTCGTCGACCCACCGGGAGTCGGCCCGATCTCACAGATCGGACCGGCGCTCACCAACCGGACCGTCGACTCGATCCGGTCGGCAGCCGACGAGTCGTGGCGCCTGCAGGGAGCGCTGGTCGATTCGGCCGACGTCGACGCCAGCCCCGAGCGCTACGTCTCTCAGCTGCGTGAGGATCTGCTCCGCTCGATCCGCTCGCCCGACGAGAACAACACCGCAACACGGACCCGACTTGCGCGAGAACGTCAGCAACGTATCGATGCGGTGCACTCGACGCTCAACCGGATGCACGGGTCGGTCACCATCCTCGACCCCGGTGGCCGATATACCCTCGCGTCGGAGCGAAGTCCGCTGCTGCTTGTCGTGCGCAACGACCTCGCGCTCCCGATCAGGGTTCGCATCACCACGACCGCGCCGAAGGACCTCGAGATCGGCGACGTCGGGGTCGTCGAGATCCCGGCTCGCGGCACCCGCCAGATCCAGTTGCCGACACACGCGCGGTCCTCTGAGGCGATGACGGTGACGATCGGGATGTCGACGGTAACCGGAGTCACACTCGGCACCCCGATCAAACTGTCGGTGTATTCCAACGCATACGGAAAACCGCTGTTCATCGTCACGATCTGCGCAGCGGTCGCGCTGATCCTGCTCACCGCACGCCGCCTCTGGCGCCGATTCCGCGGCAGGCCCGACCCCGCCGACGAGGACCGCCCAGAGCCCGACGAGCTGGAACGGATGCTCGCGGCGAGCACGTACCAGCAGCGGCGCCGTACCCTCCAACAGGAGGAGGCACTCGCCCAGACTGAACAGTTCGGCGCGATTGCACGGGACGACTCTGCGCCCCCGACGACGAGGGACAACGGCGCAGCGATGGACGGCAGCACGACGATAGACAGCGGCACAGCGGTAGACAGCGGCACAGCAAAGGACAGCGGCACGGACAGGACGGGCGCATGAGCGATCGAGGACAACGCGGCGATCCGCCACGACGATCCGCGCCGGAATCCCAGAAGCCGCCCGCGCCAGACTCGCAGCGGCCGCCCGCGCCAGACTCGCAGCGGCAGCCCTCGTCAGATTCGCAGCGGCAGCCCGGGCCAGACGCCCAGCGGCGTGCCGCCTCAGATTCCCAGCGGCGTGCCGCCTCAGAATCACAGCGGCGTGCCGAGCCGCGTCGCGTCCCGCCTAACGATTCGACGCAGCGCCCCTCAGGTGCCAGGTCCTCGGGTCCTCGCGACCCCGGCATGCACGACCCCGGTGTCGGGCCCGCGCCGCTGAACGGGCCGGTCGGTGCTCGCCCGCCGTTGTCGGGGCGCGCAGCTCCTCGCGTGATCCCGCCCGGACGCCCGGACGCCCCGCGTTCGACGACTCGTGACCCGCGCCCGTCCCGCGATCTGCCCCAGCATCGCGACGACCGGCACGAGCGACCCGGCGACGACCGCACCCAGCAGCACCCGAATGCCCAACCGCCGGGCTCCCAACCCCCGCGCGGCACCCAACCTCGACGCGGCGGCCAGGCCCCCAGCAGCGCCCAACCGCCCAACGCCCAGCCGCCCAACGCCCAGCCCCCGAGCGCCGCCCAACGTCGACGTACAGCCCCTTCACGTGCCGCCCAGCCTCCCCGCGCCGGACGTCCGCTGCGGGAGGCCCGCCCGACGACGGGCACGCGCCGGCCCCCAGCGTCGAATCCCCAGGCTCGCCCCGCGCCGACTCCCACAGCGCGGACCGCTGCCTCAGCGTCCACCGCGACGCAGTCGCGCGAGCCAGACAGCACTGCCCCGGACACCAATGGCCCGGACACCCCAGACACCGACACCTCGTCGTCGACCGGTCTCGCGCGTGACTCCGATGCGAGCATCGTCAAGACGTCCGGGTCGATCGCGCTCGCCACGCTGACCAGCCGCATCACCGGGTTCATCCGAACGGTGCTGGTGCTCGCGATGCTCGGTCCCGCGATCGCGTCGGCGTTCCAGGCGGCGTACGTGCTGCCGAACATGATCGCCGAGGTTGTGCTCGGCGCCGTGCTGACCGCGATCGTGATCCCGACGCTCGTCCGCGCAGAAGCCGAGGATCCCGACGGCGGCCGCGGCTTCATCAATCGCATCTTCACTTTGGCGCTGTGCATGCTGGGTGGCGCGACGGTCATCGCCCTCGTCGCAGCTCCCCTGCTCACCTATCTCAACGTCGGCGACGGCGACGTCAACAGACCGCTGACCACGGCGCTCGCCTACCTGCTGCTGCCGGAGATCCTGTTCTACGGGCTGTCGGCGCTGTTCATCGCCATCCTGAACATGAAGGGCCTGTTCAAACCGGGTGCGTGGGCTCCGGTGCTGAACAACGTCGTCCAGATCGCGACGCTCGTCCTGTACGCGTTGATGCCCGGCGAGATCACGCTCAACCCGGTCAAGATGTCCGAGCCCAAGCTGCTGGTCCTCGGCGTCGGCACCACGCTCGGCGTCGTTCTGCAGGCGTGCATTCTGATCCCGTGGCTTCGTCGTGCCGGGGTGCGGCTGAAGCTCCAGTGGGGCATCGACGCGCGGTTGCGTGCCTTCGGGCGCCAGGCGGTCGCGATCGTCGGCTACGTCGCGATCCTGCAGGTCGGACTCGTCATCACCTATCGGATCGCCTCGCACGCCGACTCGTCGGGCATCTCGGTGTACGCGACGCACTGGCAGCTTCTCCAGCTCCCCTACGGCGTGCTCGGCGTAACCATCCTGACCGCGATCATGCCGCGGCTGTCCCGTAACGCCGCCGCCGACAACCGCGACGCCGTCGTCGACGATCTCTCCCTCGCCTCACGCCTGACAATGGTCGCTCTGGTCCCGACGGTCGCGTTCATGACCTTCTTCGGGCCGGCGATCGGTATTGCGATCTTCAACTTCGGCAAGTTCGACGCCTCGATCTCCTCGCAGCTCGGCTCGGTCCTCGCCTGGGGCGCATTCACGCTCATCCCCTACGCCATCACGCTCGTCCAGCTCCGCGTGTTCTACGCCGCGCAGGACGCGTGGACTCCGACGTGGATCGCGCTCGGCATCACCGTCGTCAAGATCGCGTCGTCGTATCTGGGTCCGGTGCTCTTCTCCGATCCGCACATGGTGATCCGTTGGCTGTCGCTGTCGAACGGTCTCGGCTACCTCGCGGGCGCGATCGTCGGACACTTCCTCCTTCGTAAGCGCCTCGCCTACCGACGCCTCGAAGGTGTTGCGCGCACGACGATCGTGACGCTGATCGTCTCGGTCGGCGTCGCTGCGATCGTGTGGGTCGTCGCCGAGTTGTCGGGTCTGCACTATCTGGGCACGGCAGAGGGCAAGCTCGGTTCGCTGGCGTATCTGCTGACCACTGCGGTCGTGGTGCTCGGTGTGACCTACGCGGGGCTGTCGGCGGCAGGCCTGCCCGACGTTGTGGCGATCGGCAATTCGGTGCGCCGCTTGCTCGGCCGGTTCATCCCGGCTCTGGCACCGCCTGCCGGTCAGGTCACGGAATCGTCGCCGACCATCACGGTTCAGTTTCCGCGGGTCACTGCCGATGAATCGCTCCCGTACTCTGGTCAGGTACAAGTGGTCCGGCGATTCGACCGCGGTACCGCGACCTGGCAGTCGTATGCGGTGCTCAGCGGTGGTGCAGCCGGTGGTCGGGGTCTCGAGGTCGGCTCACCAACGCGTGAACCACGAGACATTCGGTATCGCAGGAAAGGAGTCCGACGCGTGACTGACAGCGGCTTGACTGATAGCGGCTTGAGTGGCAGCGAGGTCAAGACCACCCCCCAGTCCGAGACGTCCTCCGACACGACGAGTGAGCAGGCCAAGACAAATGAGCCGCGCTCATCCTCACAGACCGGCGGACCAACCCCCGATCCCGACCGTCCCGAGGAACTCGGCACGCCCGTGCGCCGCGGACCGCGTCTCATCCCCGGCGCGGCTGTCGCCGGCGGTCGTTACCGCCTCCTCGACACCCACGGCGGCACCCGTGGCCTCCAGTTCTGGCGCGCACAGGACATCAACCTCGACCGCGAGGTCGGCCTGACCTTCGTCGACGCCGAGCAGCTCGCACCGCCGCCCGAGCGCGGAGATCAGCCGAGCGCAAGCGATTCCGGCCCCCAGGGCGTTCTCACCCGCACTCTGCGACTGGGCCAGATCAGCTCCGCTGGCGTCGCGCGTGTTCTCGACGTCGTGCGTGGATCGTCGGGTGGCATCGTCGTCACCGAATGGGTGCCCGGTTCTTCGTTGGCCGACGTCGCACGCTCTGGTCCCTCCCCCATCGGCGCCGCCCGTGCCGTCCGTGCACTTGCGGCCGCCGCCGAAGCCGCACACCGTTCCGGCGGAGCGCTCTCCATCGATCATCCCGACCGGATTCGGATCAGCACCGACGGCAACGCCGTACTCGCCTTCCCGGGAACCCTTGCGGGCGATGACAAGTCGTCGGATGTCCGTGGACTCGGCGCCGTGCTGTACGCGCTACTGCTCGCGCGCTGGCCACTCGACGGCGAGACCGGACACCACCTCGTCACCACCGCCGACACGACGACGCCCGTCGGCGGACTCCCCATCGCCTCCCCCGGCCCAGACGGAGAGCCGATCGATCCGCGAGAGGTCAAGTCCGACATACCTTTCGAGATCTCGGCGGTGGCATCGCGCGCACTCGACGGCGCACGCGGTATCCGCACTGCAGGCACCGTCCAGCACGTCCTCGACCAGGCAACCGTCCTCGACCTCCCGACCGACATGCTGCCCGCCATCAACGACGACGAGCCACCGGTGCGGATCGGTGCTCACGAACCGTCGCCGGCTGCTGCGGCTCGCAAACGCAACGTCGGGTTGCTCGCGGGCGCAGCGCTGCTCGCGTTGTTCGTTGTCATCGCGCTGATCGTCTGGGCCACAGGCATTTTCGGTGGCGACGAGGGCAACACCAACATCAACTCGATCCTCCCGACGACCTCCGCGCCTGCCGCGCCGGGCAATTCCGCACCACCGCAGGCGGCCGCAGGCACAGCGATCCCGCTCAACGCGGTCTCGATCGTCGACTTCTCCGCTCAGCCGCCGGACAATTCCGTCAATCTGCAGAACGTGATCAGTGGGGCCGCTCCGCCGTGGCGCAGCGACAGTTACCGTGGCTCAGCGGCTTTCGGTGGACTCAAGAACGGCATGGGCCTCATGTTCGACCTCGGCAGTGAGCAGAGCGTCAAGGCCGTGACCATCAAGACGCCGACGCCCGGCTTCAACGTCGAGATCCGCACCGCACCGTCGGCAACACCGACCGCCGCGCAGACCTCGACGGTGGCAACCGGCACGGTCGACCAGCCGAGCACGACGCTGACGGTCGAGAATCCGCAGGGCAGCCGCTACGTGATGGTCTGGCTCACCTCGCTGCCGAGCACAGGAAACGGCAGCTACCAGGTACAGATCGGCCAGGTCACGATGGCGCGCTGACGCGCCCGTCACCGCTTTCGACTGTTCCGGCTCCCGTGGCGCCGGCTCCGGCGACGCTTGAGGGCGCCCACCCGGGAGGACCGAACACGTAACCCAGGCGGGCACGCCAGCTTGCCGCTGCACGGACGTCGCGCGCGATGCTCGCGTACTCGTGTGTTTGAAGCTTCACGATGTTGTACGTGCCGACCGGCTTGGTGAGTCCGTATGTGGGACGGTGCGTTTCAGGCGCGAACGAACCAAACAGCCTGTCCCAGATGATCAGCGTGCCTGCGTAGTTGCGGTCGAGATACTCCGGATCACTCCCGTGATGCACCCTGTGATGCGACGGCGTGTTGAAGACGAATTCGAAAGGGCGCCACATCTTGTCGATGCGCTCGGTGTGAATCCAGAACTGGTACACCAGATTCAGCGAATACGCAGCGAACACCAGCGCGGGCGGCACACCAAGGAGGGGGAGTGGCAGCCACATCACAAGGGCTGCACTGATATTCCACTTCTGCCGCAGCGCCGTCGCGAAGTTGAAGTACTCGCTCGAATGATGCGCTTGGTGAGTCGCCCACACCAGCCGCACCCGATGCGACACCCGATGCGACCAGTAGAACAAGAAGTCGACGCCGAGGAACGCGATCACCCACGTGTACCAGGCGGTGACCGGAAGGTGCCACGGCGCGAGGTAGGCGAAGATGGCGGTGTACACGAGCAACCCGAGCAGTTTCCACGCCGCGCTCGTCGCGATCGACACGACGCCCATCGACAGACTCGCGCGAGCATCGCGCTTCTCGTAGGCACCCTTCGGCGCCCGACCGTCGTCGTCGGATTCTTCGAGCTTGTAGGCCGCGAACCACTCGATGGCCAGCATCGTCACGAAGAACGGGATCGCGAGGACCGTCGGCTCCCTCATGGGGTCGGGGAGTAGGTCGAGCATCGTGGGCGTCACCTCCGGTCCGCTATCTGACACGGCAGTGTGTCAGATTCATGTTGACACAGTATCGTCTCAGATGAGGCGTGTCCATGCCGGCCGGTCGGCAAGACAAACAGCACCAGCAAGACGAACAGGGCCAGCAGGACACAGGGCCAGCAAGACCGACGAGACAAGAGAGGAATCCGTGACACTCGAGACCTCCCAGCCCGGACCTCCGGGGCGGCTGTACGCCGGGACCGGGCCTGAGCAGCGGCAGGCGCGGCGTCGAGCAGCATTTGTCGACGCCGGACTGGACCTGTTCGGCCGCGAGGGCTTTCGTCACGTGTCGGTCAAGCGGCTCTGCGACGAGGCCGGCCTCACCCAGCGCTATTTCTACGAATCCTTCGCCGACAGAAGCGCGCTGCTGGCAGCCGTGTACGAACACTGCGTCGACATCTGCCGCGCGGCCGTGGGGGAGAGCCTCCTGCAGGTCCCCGACACCACCACCAACGATGTACCGAACGAGCAGCGCCTCGCAGAACTCACCCGCGTGGCACTCGACGCCCTGCTCGAATGCCTCACCGGCGACCGTCGAATGGCGCGGGTGATCCTCGTGGAGGTGGTCGGAGTCGACGCCTCGCTCGAGCGACTGCGGATGGACGCCATCCATGCGTGGGCCCAGCTGGCCATGGACATCGCATTCGACGACGAGCAGCCACCCGCGCGGTTCCGGCTCGCCGCTGTCGGATTGATCGGTGCTCTCACGCAGCTCCTCGTCGACTGGTACATCGCAACCGACGCCGGGGCACCGGCCGCAGACGTCTCCGACATCCGGGACGTCTGTGTCGACATGTTCATCGCGACGTATCAGCGCCTGGCCTGACACACGACCTACCCTGGTGGTGGATCTACCGCTGCGCTCTACCGCCGCACAACCGACATCACCGGACGAAAGGTACCTGAGCCATGTCCACAGCCGAGCTGACCGACCAGGTCGTCGAATTCCTCACCACCGGAACACGAACCGGCAAGATCGCCTGGGTGTCGAAGGACGGTCGAGCGCTGGTCACACCGATCTGGTTCATCGTCGAAGACGGCGCGCTGGTGTTCAACACCGGCGTGGACACATCGAAAGGTCGAGCGCTGCAACGTGATTCGCGAGCGACAATCGTCGTCGACGACGAGAAGCCGCCCTTCTCGTTCGTGCAGGTCCAGGGCACCGTCAGCTTCGACGACGACCCGGACGACCTCCTGCGCACAGCCACGGCAATCGCCGAGCGGTACATGGGTCCCGACCTTGCCGAGCAGTTCGGCAAGCGCAATGCCGTGCCCGGCGAGGCGCTCGTGCGGCTGACGCCGACGAAGGTCATCGCCGCCTTCGACATCGCCGACTAAGCTGCCTGACCGAGTACCCCGGCGCCTGACCCGGGCACCCACGTACTACCCGTCGCGGTGCAGTCGCGGCTCGAGTTGCTGCGTCTTCTCGTCCGTCCAGCCGGGCGGCTGCAGGATGCGTGCCCAGGCGTAGGGGATGGCCGACTGATAGTTGTGGCCGTGGCCGTCGGGGACGTTGACCGACACCGCCATGTCGGCCGACACCTGGAGGAAGGTGACGAACGGAATCCAGTGGGTCGCGCTGATGACGTCCCTGCCGCGCTGTTCCTTGAGCCAATCCGGTTCGCGCAGAATGAGTTGCGGCGACCACCAGGCGATGGGGTCGGATGCGTGCTGCAGATAGACCATGCGCGAGTAGTCCCACGGTGCGTCGGGCCGATCGAGATCCTTCTCGTCGGCGATGAAGCGCACCTGCCTGCCGTTGTTGTAGATCGGCAGCCACTGCGGTGATCCCTTGTCGCGGCCCGCGGTTGCATCGTTCCAGAGCGTGTTGCTGAACGTCGGACCGGAGAGCAGCGCGCCGTCGGTACGCGCGGTGACGGTCGGGACCGTACCGAAAGCCGCTTCGGCGCCGAAGGATCCGAGACTTTCGCCGAAGACGACGAGCTTGGGACGCTCCGCTTCGGGAAGCTCGCGCACCTTGGCGTCGACAGCTTCGAACAGTGACGCACCCGCCTGGCGGGCACGTTCCTTGTCGACGATGAACGAGATCCAGCTCGGCAGATACGAATACTGCATCGCCACCGTCGCGACGTCGCCGTTGTACATGTACTCGAGCGAGTCGATGGTCGCCTTGTTGAGCCAACCGATCCGGTCGTCGAGCCGATCGCGATCACCTTGCGCTTCAAGCCACCTGCGCGCACGAGTTCGTCGGCAGCCAACTGCGCGTTGGCGCGCAGATTGTCGCCGGAACCCAGTCCGACGAACGCTCGGATCGGCTCCATGGCCGGTTGCTTGTTGAACTCCGACAGCTTCGCGACATCCGGTCCGTTGGAGACGATTACGCGACCCTCACGCCCAAGCGACTCCCACGTCACCAGCGACCCGGGGCCACCCGATCGCAACCCGGACGTCGGGGGAGCGGTGTTGGGCCGCACCTCATCGTTGGCGGACGCGAAGGTGCTGTTGAGCGCCTTCATCGAATACTTCGCGACAACACCGTTGAGGATGAACACCGTCAGCAGCGCGACCACGAGCAGGCCCGCGACAGCGGCAACGCGCGGCGGAGCGATCTTTCTGAGCTGTCGCACAAGCCATGTCACGAGACTCGCCCATGCTTGCCCGATCACCATCAGCAGCACGAAGACGAGCACAGCGAACACCGCGATGATCGGATACGCCGTCCAGGTGAGGTTTTCGACACCCATCAGATTGCGAATCTCGGTCTGCCACCGCGAATACCAATACAGCATCACGACCGTGCCGATGAGCGCGATCACACCCAGCGCTATCCAATAGTTTCGCTTCAGCGACGGCCACCGCTGCGAGCGAGACAGCATGTACCGCACCAGCCAGGCGATGAACACCCCGACGCAATAGCCAACTGCCGCAGCGCCACCCGACACGACACCCTGAAACAACGGACCGCGCGGCAGCAACGACGGCGTCGTCGACAACCAGAGGAAGACCGTCGCGAACATGAGCCCGGCGAAACTGATCCGATGCGCATAGGCCAGCGCCGCGTGTCGTAGCTTCGACGACCAGCCGTGCGACGACTTGCCGTGCTCGTCTTCGGCGTCGGGCTTGCTATGGGAGCTCGCCTTGGTCTCGACGGCGGGCTTGCTGTCTTGGTCCGCCTTGTTCTCGACGGCGGGCTTGGCGTCGGCTGCCGCTTTGCTGTCGACAGTGCTGGGCTCGGCGAGTTGGCCGTCACCGTCGGGTGTAGGACCCGAGGTACTGGTCTTCGACGACGCGTCGTGCTCGGAGCCGGTCGCTGGCTTGTCTGGCACCTGGGCACCCTTCGTGGTCATCGGACATCGATGTGACTCGTGAATCCTAAACCTGTGCGACGCTACCGTGGTGAGCCGCAACGACAATGTCTCATCCGCGAGCTCACGCTTGCCCGATTCTCGAAAGCGTCGTCGACTGTGGTTGGTGCCAATTGTTGGTGCCGCGTTAATGCTGACCGCGCAGATGTGCGCTCATTTTCTGCACTTTCCGGGCGTCGAATGGTTGGTGACGGTCGCCGCGGTGGTTGCAGTGTCCATCGCGCTCGCCGCGGGGCTCACTCACGAGGACCTGGGCCTCGGCCGTGCGGGCCTGCGCAGCGGCGGACGATACGCGTTGGTCATCGTCCTTGCGGTCGTTGTTGTGGTCGTTGTCGGCGTCGCCATTCCGCCGACACGCGAGCTGTTTCAGAACGACGCCTATCGCGACCTCGGACACGCGCTCCTGGCTGCGTTCGTCGTGATTCCGTTCCAGACGGTGCTGCCCGAGGAGTTGTTCTTCCGGGGTGTGCTGTTCGGCTCGCTGCGTCGACTCACGACGCCCACCCGCGCCCTGCTGATCCAAGCCGTGCTCTTCGGCTGTTGGCATGTGGTCACGTCGCTCGGGCTCACCGCGGGCAACGCGGGCCTGTCAGACCTCTTCGGACAGACCGTGTTCTCACAGGTCATCGGTGTCGTGGTGGCTGTCGCCGTCACGGCAGCAGCGGGCGTGCTTCTCGGATGGCTCCGCGTGCGCAGCGACAGTCTGCTCGCTCCCATCGCCTTGCACTGGGCCGCCAATGGCATCGGTGCCGTCGGCGCCGCGCTGGCCTGGCGGTTCGGGGGATAGGCATGCGGAGGTCACTCGCGTGATCGCGGTTGGACGGCAAGATCGCGATGCCCTCGGGCCGTCGCGGCGGTGGCAGACACACATCGTGGGGCCTTGATGAAACAGCGATATTCAGTGCCGAAACTCGATCAACCTGGTTGGCATCACAAAGCCTCGACCGCCAGGACGACAAAACTGTCGCGAGCGTAGCCGGCGTTAGACGACTGATTCGTCCATGTGAGCTGGATCAGCATGTAAGGGTAATCTGTATTGATTGATTCCCTCAGATCGACTACGAGCCCGCGGTCATCAGCATCCTCGTAAATCGAGCACGGCTCGCAACCTCGACCGTACTGACACCGCTGCATCAATTCTCGAGGCAAACCATCGTCGCCTACGCTTTGATATCGGGTAACGACGACTTCGAATGGGGCGCGATCTGTATCAATTGCAAGCTGCCCATCCCAGTCCTTGGGCGAGCAAGTCCATTTGATGCAACTCGGATCGCGCGGCGACTCGATGGCCCGATTCTCTGGGCCGGGCCAGACCTCTACAACCGGCGGCACCCTGTAGCTAGGTTTCCCCGAAATCCACACCCGCGGAGCCGCTTTCGGTGGCGGGTCGACTTGTGAGTACAAGAATCGACTTGGTTGCCCGCTTGAAGCTGGAAGTTGGCCGGGGCAAACGTGATTCGAGTCTGACGCGTCACAGCCAGCCACCATGAGCACGAGCGTAGCTGATCCAAAGAACAACCCGGGCGACGCCTAGCTTGATGCGCTCAGAGACGCGCGGGCACATTCCCGCTTCACGTCGATACTGGCTTGGCGACGGGCTCGCCCGCAGTCAATCACGGTGCGCCAATTTCCACGACTTCGCCCATAACTCGAGTGGCCCCAGGCTGACCAGAAGCGCTGCGCCGTGCGTCGTCAACCGGTAGCCCGAGCGTCCTTTGGTGACGATCCTCGCGTCAACTAGCTCGTCGAGCCGCTGAGACATCGTCGTCGGAGACGCCTCGGGAATTCGGCGACGAAGGTCGGACAATCGCACCGACTCATTGGCTGTAAGCGGGCATGGGCTACATCGCCGGATACCACTGGCATGGCGAGATCGAAGGACGCACGCGTTCGGGACAGGCATACGTCGAATACTCGGACCGACGGGCAGGAGCGCGGCGATGACACCGAGGGGAACACTGACGGCTACGAGCCTGCTCCAGCGGATGGGCACCAATAAGACTGTGTCCCAGGTCATGCGGCGCTCAGTGCCGCTTGATCGTTCGATCGCCCGACTGACCGGCGGGCGGCTACACCTCGTACCCCGCGCACTTCTGCCCCAGCTGATCCTCACCACGACGGGACGTCGAAGCCGCCAGCCACGAACGACGCCTCTCATCTACATCGAGGACGGCAACGACTACATCGTCGTCGCATCGAACTTCGGCCAAAACCGCCGGCCCGCATGGTCATACAACCTCGAAGCAACACCAAGCGCGACCATCACCATTGGTAGCCAAACACAGTCGGTACACGCCCAGCGCCTGTCCGAGTCGGAGCGAACCGCTCTCTGGCCCAGGGCAATTGCGGTGTGGCCCGCCTACCGCGATTACGAACAGTGGGCGGACGAGCGCACGATCCACTTCTACCGGCTCGAGCCGACGTGACCCGCCGACCGATCATCGATGTCGGAGGCCAAGCAATGATCGTCACCTGCGCGGACGATATTTGCGCGTGTCGTCGAAGATCACTTCGAAGGTCCCCGCCTCCGCGGACTCGATGAAGTCGTCGATGCTGTCGGCCTGAACGGTGGTGTCCTCCCAATCACGATCGCCCGGGAACATCATGACGACAGGGCTTGCGTCGCCGACGCGAGTGTCCAACTGCAGTCGGCTCGAGCCACCGTCGCTGCCGATCATCGCAGCGCCGATGCGCGGTGACCACTCATAGAACGCGTTCGTCACGTCGGCAATATCGGCTGGAGTGAAGAGGTCGAAATATTCTGGGCCCTCGGCCTTATCGAGGACACTCGGGCCGGTGAGATATTCGACCCAACGCTGCGGAAGCTGAACATCAAGCGCTTCCTCGGCTGAGCGCACCTCGTCAAGCGAACTGCCCGGGCGGTAGGTGAACCGGCGAACCGCGTACACCGATGCCGCACCCACGCCTGTATCGCCGAGTGCGTCTGGCGCGGCGAGCTCGTTCGGCGGTAGATGGTAGATGTCGCAACAGATTCCCGGCTCGACGCCTGCCCGTCCTCGTGTGACGACGTCGGTGAAATCATCCCCGCTGACCATCGACGTCGCGTGCGCCACCGCCTCTGCCAGCGTTCCGCGCTCGGGCATGTCCGCCGGTCGTAGCGCCGCTAGCCAGATCACGGCGGACCCTGCTGCAGGATGCGGTTCTCGCGCATTGCTGGCGTGGTGATCTCGTAAATCAGCCATTCACCGTCGGCCTTTTTCAGAGTGAACTCGATGTCTTTCCCGTAGCTCTGCGAGGGCGTGCCAGTCGATGTCCCGTCGGTGCGCGTTTCGGCGTAGTCAGTGGTCAGCGTGGCAGTATCACCGGTGATCGTGAGGTCCCTTCTGTTGGTGTACTGCGCATTGAAGTGCACTGCGTCGAGTTGCTTGCGTCGTTCGGCGAACGCATCGTCCGATCCGCCGTAGTAAAAGCGCTCGGGGGCGTCCAGAGTAAGCGTCGCCAAGATGTCACGGCGCGAACCGTGCGATCTCGCGTGTTCGTAGCGATCCACCGCCGCGTATATCTGTGACTCTTGCGATGACATCGAGTTTCAAGAACCCTCTCTCTGTGATTCATTGGGCCGGTTGGGTTTTCACCCACAGTCGCGCGACAGACCGTGCGACACCCTGGTCGGGAAATCGACCTGAGACTCGCACTCGGTACAGCCCGGTGCGACTCCAGACAACGATTTCGTGGATCTCGTTGGTGTCGTCGAATCGGGTGATCAATTCGTAGCCTTCATCGCCGAGATTGTCGAGCGGCCGAACCGTCGACGACGTCGTCCTGCCGTCGGTCCGATCGCTAGGCTTCTGTGCCTGCTCCTCGAGCACCGGGAGGACACTGTCACTCAATTGACCCTTGTTCTTGAACGACAAAAGCGAGAATGCGTCGCTATGGGGAAACTGAACCAGGCACGAAACCTGTGTGGCCCCTTGTTGACGTGTGACGAGGGGTCGCGACTGGGCGCCCACGATGTTGCGTAGTTCGTCAGGTGAGGGGCACGGGAAGCCTTCGTCGTCGTCCCGAGCGCCCTTGGTGATCGCGTTCAAATCTGCGACAGCCTGGGCGAGAGACACCTCGATAGCCTGCTTCAAGGTGATTTCCGGGATCGGATCCAGACCCGTGTTCAGTGCGGGTCGCGGGCCGTCGGCTGCCTCACTGGGAAAGACGTAGATGGTCTCCGGCGAGTACGGCACGACAACGATCGGGATGAGGACCTGGGGATCCACGACGCTGTCAGGCCACGAGTCTGGCGGGCACGATTCAAAGAAGATGTCACGCAATTCGATGAGGTCAGCCCAGTCGGGACCACCGATGTCTTCACAGGACAACAGCGTGAAACGTCCGGTGAGCCCGACCCAACCGTTGGCCCTGCTGAGCAGTGCACGAGCGTCGGGGTCCAGACGTGCCCCAATCCGAGCTTCGGCAGCAGCGATTTGCGCGGGCGTTGCCGGCGGTCGTGGCCCGGACGGCTCAGCGCCCGGCAACGGGACCACAAGACCCTGCTCGACGAGTTGATGAGACACCTCGGCACACCGACTTACCAAGGTGTCCCAGCTATCTGAATCCGCCGCGTCGCTCATCATCGTCCTCCCATGGGTTGGGTACGGATACCGGTCTACCGTGTAACCACTGTGCCACTCGAAATGCCTTGGCACGCTTACCATGACAAATCGCAGCTAATCAGATGGCGATGAGATCACCTGCCCGTGAAAGGAAACACTAAGCGCACGGCCATCAACAAGCAGCCGAATGGATTCCGGTTCGTCGCAGACAAGTATCGGGATCTCCGTCAAATTGATCCGTGGACTCTGCCAACGCGCGTCCGGCAGACGCTCGTCGGATGTGATGACCAGCCCCGCTGCCCCTTCTCGTCGAGCAACGTCGTACTTCTGCTCAAAGCTACAGCCACCGCGGTGACCCACGACGAACTTGGCGAAAGTATTTGCGCGGCCTAGCTGACACCCGTCACCTGACGCTATCAGCGGCACTGAAACGCTATCGGTTCCGGCCGAGAACGGAAACGGCCTCAGAATTACCGGCGTACCGTCAACGGACGCATCGACCGCGGATGATATGTACGAAAACTTCGTCTTCTGCCCCGCTCCTGGCAGTGGAGAAAATGAGCCGTGTTCGGTCGACTCCCGGCTGAATTGAGCACCACGTCTAGCGAAGGAAGGTCCACTGAGAACGGCGGTACCGGCGATCCTGGCTGGGACTAATCGTCTCAAGAACTTTTCCGTAGATTCCTCAGTTGCCGCCTTAATCAACAGTTTCTCAAAGCGGGCTGGCACTTCAGAAGATCCGACGACGCGCCAATGGATCGCGTCGTGCTGGCTTGAGCACGTGTTTGTATAGAGGTGAGGTTCCACCATCTCGTATTCGTATATTTCAAAAGCTAGTTCTTCGACGTCGATGCGTTTCGCCGGATCGGCCGGATCGTAAACAATACCTAAGGCTCGGCGTGCATCCCGCATTAGATTCGATCGGAAGACAATTAGGATAAGCCCTTGCTCAACCCAGCAAGCCAGCAACGAGATGTCGTCGAAGAATTTGGACCCTTTGTCGGACGCCATACGCGTCACATGTTCTGCCAACGCACGGGGTTCGACTGTCATCGTGGCATCCTTCTGTTTCACCCTTCCGCACCTAGCTCGGCCGTCAGCTTGATCACGGCGGACCCTGCTGCAGGATGCGGTCATTGCGCAATGCCGGCGTGGTGGTCTCGTAGATCAGCCATTCGCCATCGACTCTTTTCAGCGTGAACTCGATATCTTGACCTGTAAGTGTCCTCGGCGTGCCCGTCGGCGACCCGTCACTACGTGTTTCGACGTAATCCGTGGTCAGCGTGGCGGTATCGCCAGTGATCGTGAGATCCCTTCTGTTGGTGTACTTCTCGCTGTACTGTGCCGCGTCGAGTTGCTTCCGCCGTTCGGCGAACGCCTCGTCCGATCCTCTAAGGAGTTCACGCTCGGGAGAGTCCGCGGTGAGCGTGGCCAAGATATCGCGCCGCGAGCCATGCGAGTTAGCGTGCTCGTAGCGATCTACCGCCGCGTTTACGTGTGACTCTTCCGCGGACGTGGACGTAGGCATCGAAGTCTCCTCATGTGTGCCGCACGCTGCAATCAGAAGAAGCAGAGTCATTGTGGTGACGACAACGACAGTCCGCGCCCTCCTCAGAGAACTCGGCTGACATCGAATGTGCATCGTTCAGTGCTTTCCTCGCGCTGTGGCAATTGGACCCAGTGGCGCGATAGTACGTGGGATGCTCAGCGCTCTTGGCAGCGCGATAGTGCGCGCGACGCTACCCATCCCCAGCCCGACCTCCCTCCACAACCAACACGCCAACCCGACATACGCGACACCGCGCTGCACTAATCTCAACCCATGCCAGGGGGAACCAGCGACACACGCAGCGACGAGCACCTGCTCAGCGCCCACATCAACGGCGACCTCCACGCCTTCTCCACCCTCATCCGACGCCACCAAGAACGCCTCTGGGCCGTCGCCTACCGCACCCTCAACAACCCCGACGATGCCGCCGACGCACTCCAAGACGCACTCTTCAACGCACACAGAATGGCACACTCGTACCGGGCTGACGCGCGAGTTTCCACCTGGCTGCATCGCATCGTCGTCAATGCATGTCTCGATCGGATACGACGAGATAAGTTGCGCCCCACAGTTTCTCTTCCTGACTTCGAGATTCCAGCACTGGCGGCGCGTGAAGATCGGTACGCGGCGGTCGATCTGTCGATGAGCATCGGCGACGCTCTGGCGCAGCTCCCGGAGGAGCAGAGGGCCGTCGTCGTCGCGCTCGACGTCGAAGGTCTCAGCATCGCCGAAACGGCGCAGCGGTTGGGTGTCGCTGAGGGAACGGTGAAGAGTCGTTCGTCGCGAGCGCGTCTCCGCTTGGCAAAGCTGCTCGGTCACCTCAAGGAAGACTCATGAACACGAGATTCGAGGGAACCGATCGGCTCCGGTCAACGTCGTATGTGGCAGTGGACGAGCCAGGCCGCCATGATGGCCACAACAGTCGGGGGAGCAGGACAGCGCAACGATGAACACGCCGTATCCCGAACCGCCCTATTCGGAGGATCTGCTCGCCGACCTCCACGCCGGCGCGCTACCCGACGACACCGCCGCATACATGCGCGAGCGGATCGTCAACGACCCCGCAGCCCAGAGTGTGTTGGCCGCACTCGACCGCACCAGCGAGTCGCTACGTTCTCTCTCGGAGGAGCCGAAACCCGTTCCGCCAGAGGTCGACTCGCGGATCGCCGCCACACTGTCCGCCATTCACAACGACTCACTGGCCCGCGACGCTGCGCAGCAGTCTTCAGTGGCCCCTGTAGACCTCTCCGAACGTCGACGACGTTCGTCGACCCGCGCACCACGAGTTGCAGCTCTCCTCGTCGGTGCCGCGGCTGCGATCGCGGTGCTTGTGGGAGTCGTGACAGTCGTCGCCACCAGGACCACGGACGAACCGGGCGCCGGTGTGCAGGCGCAGCCGTCGACCTCGGCGAACACGACACAACTCGACGCACCGCAGCTCGACGGCGTCGAGAAGGCCTCGGCGTTGTCCGTGCTCGGAAAGACCGGCCACGCGCCGTTCGAATCCGAGGCAGCGCTACGTCGGTGCACCGCGGCCAACGGCGTACCGGCGTCGACTCCGGTCCTCGGTTCCGGCGAGATCACGGTGGGAGGGTCGGAGCGGGTGGCAATTCTGCTCGGGACGGGGATGGCCGGTCGGTTCGACGCACTCGTCGTCGAGCAGGGCTGCGATACCGACAACCCGGCGACGGTGTCGCGCACCAGACTGGGTGGGTGAGCGCCACGGGATCAGCAGCGGGAACATCTGCCCTTAGGCTTGTGTTGAACGAGCCGACAACGCGCACCGGAGAATCAGCGGTACCGCGCGTCGCCACAAGCACGGAGGACGGATGAGCCAGACAGACAACCAGCAGATCCACGACCTGATCATCATCGGGTCCGGACCGGCCGGATACACCGCTGCCGTATACGCAGCCCGCGCCGAATTGGCACCGGTCGTCTTCGAGGGAACGCAGTTCGGTGGTGCGCTCATGACCACCACCGAGGTCGAGAACTACCCCGGCTTCCAGAACGGCATCCAGGGCCCCGCGCTCATGGACGAGATGCGCGAGCAGGCCATCCGGTTCGGGGCCGATCTCCGCATGGAAGACGTCGAGGCAGTCCGCCTGACCGGCACGATCAAAGAGGTCGACGCCGGCGGCGAGACGCATCGCGCCTATGCGGTCATCCTCGCGATGGGTGCCGCTGCCCGCTACCTCGAGATCACCGGTGAGCAGGAACTGCTGGGCAGGGGAGTCTCGGCGTGTGCCACGTGCGACGGCTTCTTCTTCAAGGACCAAGACATCGCGGTCATCGGTGGCGGCGATTCGGCGATGGAGGAGGCCACCTTCCTCACCAAGTTCGCCCGCAGCGTGAAGCTGATCCACCGCCGCGACGAGTTCCGGGCGTCGAAGATCATGCTCGAGCGCGCTCGCGCCAACGACAAGATCGAATTCGTGACGAATTCCGCCGTCACAGGTGTGCTGGGCAGCAACTCGGTGACGGGCCTCGAACTGACCGACACGCGGAACGGCGACAAGAAGAACATCGACGTCACAGGCATGTTCGTCGCCATCGGGCACGACCCGCGCAGTCAACTCGTCCGCGGTCAGATCGACCTCGACGACAAGGGCTACGTGAAGGTCTCCGGCCGCACCACCTACACGTCGGTTCCCGGCGTGTTCGCCGCAGGCGACCTCGTCGACCACACCTACCGACAGGCCATCACCGCCGCAGGCAGCGGCTGTTCGGCAGCGATCGACGCCGAGCGGTGGCTCGCCGATCAAGGCGACATCGAGCCGATGCCGATCGAAGGCGATGTGGTCGCAACGGTCGCACCCACCGTCTGACCTGCGGATTCACCTCTATTCACCACCCTGCACCACGTCCAGAGGAGGACACATCATGGGAGCAAACACCGTGGCCGTCACTGACGCCACTTTCAAAGATCAGGTACTCGAGTCCAGCGGACCGGTGCTCGTCGACTTCTGGGCGACCTGGTGCGGCCCGTGCCGCATGATCGCACCGGTCCTCGAGGAGATCGCACGCGACTACGGCGACAAGCTGACCGTCGCCAAGGTCGACGTCGATGAGAATCCCGGAGTCGCTCGTGACTACAAGATCATGTCGATCCCGACCATGATCCTGTTCCAGGACGGCAAGCCGACCAAGACCATAGTCGGCGTCAAGGGCAAGGCCGCGCTCCTGCGCGACCTCGACTCCGTCGTCGGGTCCAACGCCTGACCGACACCTCAGCAGTGACGTCGCTCACGTCTCTACGTGAGCCGACCAGGCCACCGTCGAACAGCTCACCTGGCATTCGACGGTGGCCTGTACTGCTAGTTTGGCATCACGAACTATCTGCCACGTGTCGTCTGCGGCAACCGGTAGCCTCGGGGACGCGGCACAGCGTGGATCGGTTCAACTGTGTGCATGAGTTTTGCTCATATGCCACGACCTGAGACAATTCACTTTGGTTCAATGTCGTCCGTGTCCCCTCACGGCGACATGTCCAATTGAGGAGATGAGATGCCAACGTTCCGACTGGGAGATCGTGGGTCGGCCGTAGCCGAGATTCGATCGATCCTCTCCGGACAGGGACTGCTCAGCTCCACTCCGGGCCGTCACGCGGCACCCGAGAGCGGCAAAACACCTAGCGCCGCAACACCTGGCGACATCGCACCCAGCGACACGCACGACGCGGAAGCGCCGCAGACCGGTGCGGTTATCCACAGCACCGAGGACGCCCTCTTCGACATCGACGTCGACCACGCAGTGCGCGCGTTCCAGCAGCAACGCGGACTGATCGTCGACGGCATCGTCGGCCAGGCGACGTATCGATCGCTGCGCGAGGCGTCGTATCAACTCGGCGCGCGAGTACTCCTGTACCGACTGTCGGCTCCCATGGTCGGAGACGACGTCGCCACACTCCAGAGCCGACTGCAGAACCTCGGCTACTACACCGGACTCGTCGACGGCGTCTTCGGCGAGAGCACCCACAACGCGGTATGCCTCTACCAGAGCGAGTACGGACTCTCCGCCGACGGCATCTGCGGTCCGGCGACGCTGCGCGCACTCGACCGGCTCGGTACCCGTGTGACCGGTGGGTCGCCCTACGCGATCCGCCAAGAAGAGCATGTTCGACGCTCCGGCCCCCAACTGTCCGGCAAGCGGATCGTCATCGATCCGGGAACTGCTGGGATGCACGCACTTTCGACCGGAGCGGTCGCCGAGTTGGAATCCCGCGTGCTGTGGGATCTCGCCGCTCGCCTCGAGGGCAGGATGGCCGCTGCAGGAATGGAAACCTTCCTGTCGCACGACGGTCGCGGCCACGCATCCGACGACGAGCGTGCTCGGGTGGCCAATCTCGTCGATGCCGACATGATGATCTCGCTACGATGCGGACACCACGAGACACCCGCTGCGAACGGCGTCGCGTCGTTCTACTTCGGTAACAACCGCGGGTCGTATTCGACCATCGGGCGCAACCTCGCAGACTTCATCCAACGTGAGATCGCCGCTCGCACACCGCTGACCGATTGCCGCGTCCACGAACGCACCTGGGACATCCTTCGGCTCACCAGGATGCCAGTTGTCCTCATCGACGTCGGTTACATCACCAACCCCGACGACGCCAAGGTGCTCGACGACCCGCACTATCGCAACGTGATCACCGAGGCCATCCTCGTCGCGGTCAAGCGCCTGTACCTGCTAGGCGAGAACGACCGCCCGACAGGGACCTACACGTTCGCAGATCTCCTTGCGGCCGAACGTATTTCCGGTTTCTGACCGGTAGCGGATCCAGTTACTTCTCGCGATCTCTGTCGCGGCTGGTTTCTGCGTGTCCGCGTGGGGTTGTTCGCGCGCCACTACGACTACCGGCCGGAACAGTGAGCCGCTCTCTGCCGACCAGATCGATCGCGGCCATCACGACGAGCTTCTCCAAGGCGCTCTCGACTCCGACCTTCCAGCCGAGTCCTTCGTCGAGCTCCAGGCGAAAGCGGGGGAACCTCACATGCGACGCAACCACGTCGAAGGCTGAATCCTTCAGGAGTCCGGCGTCGATCATGCATTGCCCACACAGATCCTGACCCGGGCCGTCGAGGATCTCGCGCGCGATCTCGACGACGGCCTCCTCCGACCACGTACTCAGGTCGCCGAAATCCGTTGTGTCAGAGCTCTTTCTGTCATCTGATGATTCTTCGTCACCGAGATACGCTGCGGGAGAGTCATACTCGCGCTCGAGTGCGTCGCGCGATGATCCGTGACGAGAACTGCCGTAGCGGGATCCACCGTGTCGGACGAAACCGAACGCTTCGACGGCACGGACGCCTCGTCGAATCAGATCGGTGACCACGGCATCGATAAGGAGGTCGCCCGCTTCCTCGAAACCCGGCTCGGTGCGCACAGAAGTGAGTAGCACCGCGTCGGCGCTCACCGGCGACGTCGGAAAGCTACGTGAGCGGGGGACGCGTCCGGGCGGAGCGTAGAGCGCCGCGCCAACGACAACGCCGGTCGACGAATCGATCGCGATCTGGCCGCAGGTTCCCCATTCGAGGAGGACCGACGAGATCCACGCCTCCTTGTCGAACTCGCTCTCGAAGTTCGAGAGACTCGCCGGTCCCGCCGGTGTCTCGGAGGACGACGCGGAGCCGCGCAGGGGAGAGGGATCGTCATCGGAAGCGGTGGACGCCGCGTTGGTGAACGACGGATCGACTTCCCAGAACACGCAACGACGGGTGTGCGGGGGCAATGACTCGAATGCTTCGAGATCGAGACTGGAAATCGTGAAGTTCATTGTGAATCCTCGCCTCGACGCATCGGTCGAGCGCCCACGAACGTGAAATCTGATGTCCTGCAGGGTGTTTCACTGTTCATGTGCTCGGTGTGCTGCTCGACTGTCACTGTGACGAAACTTTCGGATGCGGTGGGTCACGAATTTTCGCGGGTATCGGCGCCTCGGATCGTTGTTATCTCACCGAGTCGTCGATCGTTGCTACGTCTTCGGTTGGATCAACCCCACAATACGTTCGAGGTCGTCGACCGAGCCGAACTCGACGACGATCTTGCCCTTGCGCTTGCCGAGGCTGACGGTCACGCGGGTGTCGAGGCCGTCGGAGAGCCGCTCGGCGAGATCTTGGAGACCCGGCATCTGCATCTGTCGACGCTTCGGCGATGGGGTGGGGGTCGACGGTCCGTCGCCACGGTTGGCGAGAGTCACCGCTTCTTCGGTGGCTCGGACCGACAGTCCTTCGGCGACGATCCGCGCGGCGAGCGCTTCCTGCTGATCGCTTCCGGTCTCCAGTGACAACAGCGCGCGAGCGTGGCCGGCCGAGAGGACGCCAGCAGCGACGCGACGTTGCACGGGAATCGGGAGCTTCAGCAGGCGGATCATATTGGTGATCACCGGCCGCGAGCGTCCGAGACGGGTGGCCAGTTCCTCGTGGGTGACGTCGAACTCCTCAAGAAGCTGCTGATACGCGGCCGCTTCTTCCAGAGGGTTGAGCTGTGCGCGATGGATGTTTTCGAGGAGAGCGTCGCGCAGCATGTCGCCGTCGGGCGTCTCGCGAACGATCGATGGGATCGCCTCGAGTCCGGCTTCCTGACTCGCTCGCCAGCGCCGCTCGCCCATGACGATCTGGTAGAGCACGCCGTCGGGTGTCGGGGTGGAGAGCTTACGCACGACGATCGGCTGCATGAGCCCGAACTCTTTGATCGAGTGCACGAGTTCGGCCATCGCCTCTTCGTCGAAGACGCTGCGTGGCTGGTGCGGGTTCGGCTGGATGAGTGTGGGGGTCAGCGCGCGATAGACGGCCCCGACTTCGTCGACGGTGCCGACGGCAGACGCGTTTCCGTCAGTGCTCGACTGTGTCGCATCGGTCGGCGTCGTCGTGGAGCCCTGCGGACTTCCGTTCGTGGGGGAGGAGGGGGCGCCGTTCCCGCCCGAACTACCACCGGAGTTGCCCTTGCCGATCACCACATCGGCGGCAGCAGCGCCGAGTCGGGGAGCGCTCGACTCGTTCTCGGATGGTCCGGTCGGGATGAGGGCTGCCAGACCGCGGCCGAGTCCTCCGCGTCGTTGGGCGTCTCGTTGACTCACTGCTGTCCTCTCGAGAGGTCCGTGGTGGAGGAGAATTCGTCTTTCGCACGCATGGCGAGTTCGCGCGCGGCATCGAGGTAGCTCATTGCTCCACGTGAACCCGGGTCGTACTCGATGATCGTCATGCCGTAGCCGGGCGCCTCGGACACCTTCACGCTGCGGGGGATCACGGTGCCGAGGACCTTATCGCTGAAGTGGCGTCGTACTTCGTCGGCGACCTGGTCGGCGAGCTTGGTGCGGCCGTCGTACATCGTCAGCAGGATCGTCGAGACGTGGAGATTCGGGTTGAGGTGCGCTTGGACCAGCTCGATGTTGCGGAGGAGCTGACCGACGCCCTCGAGTGCGTAGTACTCGCACTGGATGGGGATGAGCACCTCTCGAGCGGCGACCATCGCGTTGACGGTCAGGAGACCCAGTGACGGTGGGCAGTCGATGAAGATGTAGTCGAAGCCGAACTCCGCGACCGACGCATCATTGAGCGCATTCCGGAGTCGGTTCTCTCGGGCAACCAGCGAGACCAGTTCAATCTCGGCGCCGGCCAGGTCGAGGGTCGCGGGTACGCAGTAGAGGTTCTCGTGGCTCGGACTCTGCTTGACCGCCTCTTTGAGCGTGACCTCGCCGAGGAGCAGCTCGTAGACCGACGCGATGTCGGGTGCGCGATGGTCGATGCCCAGAGCTGTGCTCGCGTTGCCCTGCGGGTCGAGGTCGACGACCAGGACGCGCAGCCCGTGCAGCGCGAGCCCCGAAGCGAGGTTCACGGCCGTGGTCGTCTTCCCGACGCCGCCTTTCTGGTTCGCCACCGTCATCACGCGCGTGTGCGGGGGGCGGGGTAACTGGCCAGCACCGCCAGGGGTCAGGACTTGACTGGCTCGGGCTGCGGCGGCGGCGATGGGAGTGTCGTCGAACTGCTCGGGCGTCGACGTGGCCGGCGGAATCGTTTCACGTGAAACATCCGGCTGTTGGTCGGTCACGCTGTGGCTCCTCTGCGATATTTCGTAAGCATCGTCGGCGTCCAAGATTGTTCCGCCCCTCTATCGTGCAGCACGCACGATCCCTCGCCCACACTCCGATGTCCTGTCCATTTTGCTCCCTCGAGCCGTCGCAAACCAACTGCAGACGTCAGCACGTCAGACCGGCGCATCCTCACCTCGTTCGACGACGTTTCGGCACACCGCGCCTGTCTCCGATCACCAAGGTCGTCGGCTGGTCGACAACAGACTCCCCGACAAATTCGACGCGGAGCCCGGCGATTCCGTTCCGTTCCGCGGCCTTTCGATCCCGTTCGATCTCCTCTGGCGCCGACGATCCCTTGAGCGCAACGAGTCGACCTCCATCGCGAATCAGGGGAGCGGACCATCGGCTGAGTCGATCTAGGGGAGCCAGCGCCCGGGAGGTCACGACGTCCGCCGGCTCGATCTCGGCGAGGACCGACTTCTCCTCTGCGCGCCCGCGGACAACACGTACGGGGAGACCAAGGGCGTCGACCGTCCGCACGAGGAAATCACTTCGACGCAGCAACGGCTCGATCAGCGTGATCGTGAGGTCGGGCCGCGCGATCGCGAGCGGGATCCCGGGCAGCCCGGCGCCACTACCGATATCGATGATCGTCTGCCCGTTGTCGATGACTTCTTGGATCACCGCGCAGTTCAGTATGTGGCGGTCCCAGAGTCTGGGGACTTCCCTCGGTCCCATGAGCCCGTGGTCGATTCCGTCGGTGGCCAGGATTCTGCAGTACTCCTGAGCTAGCGGGAGACGATCGCCGAAGATCGATGCCGCTGCCGGGGGAGGGGAGTCCGCCACAGCGGCGCGTTCCGCGGCGTCGTCGACAGCGGATCCATCACCATGCTCGCCATCGGACTCATCGTGTTTCACGTGAAACAGTGCCTTTCCCTCAGCGCGCCGTCGGCGTCATGTTTCACGTGAAACACCCGAACTACACGCATGTGATTCCTACCGGTGAAGCAACAAAGTCCCGGCCGTAACCGGGACTTCGTTGCTTGTGATCTCCAGGCGCATCGACGCGGAGACCTGTTCAGTTCTTGATGACAACCACGCGGCGCTTCGGCTCCGCGCCCTCACTCTCGCTCATCACTCCGTCGACAGCAGCGACAGCGTCGTGCACGATCTTCCGCTCGAACGGAGTCATCGGATCGAGCTGTTCCCGCTCTCCCGACTCCAGCACACGCTCGGCGACCTCGCGGCCGAGTCGTGCGAGCCGTTCGCGGCGATCCGCACGCCACCGTGCGATGTCGAGCATCAGCCGGCTGCGATCGCCCGTCGCCTGCTGCACGGCAAGCCGGGTCAGTTCCTGAAGCGCATCCAGAACCTCGCCCTTACGGCCGACGAGCTTCGTCAGGTCGTCGCCTCCGTCGATGCTGACAATCGCGCGGTCACCGTCGACATCCAGATCGATATCGCCATCAAAGTCCAGCACGTCCAGCAGCTGCTCGAGGTAGTCGCCAGCGATCTCGCCTTCTTCGACGAGACGCTCCTCTTCGTCTTCCTCGTCAGCGTCGTCATCCGCGTCTTCGCTGTCAACGTCGTCCGCGTCAGCGGCCGCATCGTCGCGGGCCGCATCGGTGGCCTCGTCGTCGTTGACGTCAGACGTCGACTCGACGGTTGCCGTGTCGACGGCATCCTGGCCCGAGCCGGCCTCGAGAGTCTCGTCGTGTTCGGTCGACTCGGCGTCTGCGTGTGTTGCAGTCTCGGCTGTCATATCAGTTGCACCTCGCTGTGTGTTCATCGGTGATGTCTGTGTTGGGGGAGGGGAGAGTCTTTCGAAGAGTCGTGCCGCAGCGGCTCCGGGCTGTGTTTCTGCGCGGGCGTCATGTACGCCTCGCAACACCGCTATCCGGATCGGCGGCCGATCATCGTCGACCCTTCTTCCCACCCCTCTTGTTGCGCTGGTTGGATGATCCCTGCTTCTTCGGACCCGACCCCGAGTTGCCAGAACTCTTCGACGACGACGCTCCCGCGGGTTTGGCACCGGGCTTCGGTTTGCTTCCGACGACGTGCTGCGTCGACGACGAGCCGTCGTCGGATCCGCTGTCGGCTGTGGCGTCGACGTCTAGATCCTCGGCCGACTCAGCCGACGAATCAGCGCCATCGGCGTCCGACTTAGTGAGCGACGGGGAAGGGGACCCCGAGTTCTTACCCTTCTTCGGCCGGTCCGGCCGCGCACCCGGCTTGGGGGCATTCGCCTTGAGCTTTTCCTGCTTCGCTTGGCGCGCCGCCTCTTCTTCCTTCTCGATACGACCGAACACGATGTGCTGCTGCCCGTACGTCCAGATGTTGTTACTCATCCAGTACAGGAGGATCGCGACGGGGAAGAACGGACCGGTGACGAGGATGCCGAGCGGGAAGACGTACAGCGCCAGCATGTTCATCATGCGGGTCTGCGGGTTCTCGAGTGCGGCCTCGGGCTGACGCGCGACCGATGCGCGCGAGTTCATGTGCGTGGCGATCGACGCGATGATCATCATCGGGATGACCACGATGGCGATGTTCAGACGCGTGAAGTCGATCGGCTGACCCGGCTGCACAAAGGCCTGGAACTCGGAGACTGGCTCCGTGATGTACGACGACAGCGGCACACCGAAGAGGCGGGCGTCGAGAAAGTTCTGGACCTGTTCGGGGTTGAAAGCGTAGTTCCCGGTGTTACGCGTCTGCTCTGCGGTCATGTGCAACTGACCCATGCCGGTCGCCATGCGGTTGAACGAACGCAGCACGTGGAACAGACCGATGAACACGGGGATCTGCAGCAACATGGGCAGGCAGCCGAGCAGGGGATTGAACCCGTGCTCCTTCTGCAGCTTCTGCATCTCCTCGGTCATCTTGACCCGATCCTTGGCGTACTTCTTACGGATCGCCTGAAGCTGCGGGTTGATCTCCTGCATCTTCTTCGTCGTGCGGATCTGCTTCACGAAGGGCTTGTAGAGGATCGCGCGCAGGGTGAAGACGAGGAAGATCACCGAGAGTGCCCAGGCGATGCCGTTGCCGCCCGGGGTGTTCGGTGTGATGTGGTCGAACACCCAGTGCCAGACCCACATGATCCAGGAGACCGGCCAATAGATGAAGTTCAGCACGGGACAGTTACCCCTCACTCTTCGCGGAGACACCCACGCTGATCGTGGTGTCCTCCGTGATTACACGTCCGCGCACCGCCGGCCCGCCATCAGCGGAGCCGTCGTGCGTCGATGGAAACTCTTGGTCTTGCTGGTCCTCGGAACCCTGATCTTCGAGACCCTGATCGTCGGAACCCTGATCCGGTCGCGACATCCACGGCCAACGGAACGATTCCTCGGGAACGGGGTCGTAGCCGGGCTTGTGCCACGGACCGCATTTGAGCAGTCGGATCACCGACTGTGCACCGCCGTAGAAGAAGCCGTGGCGTGTCAGCGCCTCAACCGCGTAGCCCGAGCAGGTCGGTTCGAAACGACAGGTCGGCAAACGCAGCGGCGACACCCAGGTGCGGTACAACTCGATCAAGAAGATCACCACTCGACGTGGCAGCAGATGGCAGAACCGGATGAATGCCTGGGTCGACGACGCTGACATCACAACGCCCCGTCAGCAGATTTGGTCGAGAACGAGCGCGGAGCGTCGAGCAGCTCGGCTGCGAGTCGTCGAACTTTGGCGTGACGCAATGCCTTGCGAAGTTGGGCGGCCAACTCGACGCTCGACACCTCCGCAGCACTGGGAAGAGCGCGCACGACGACAGAGGTGTCGGTGGTCGGACACTCGTCCATGACTTCCGCGAACGCTGCCCTGATTCGGCGCGCCACGAGATGGCGGGTCACGGCATTGCCGACCGACTTACTGACGATCAACCCGAGCCAGGGTCCGCCCGACGTCGCGACGTCGATTCGACGACCCGTCTCGTCGGGCCAGCGCGTCGGCACGATAGATACCGTCAGCAGCAGATCACGCGACGATACCCGCACGCCCTTCTTGAGCGTGCGGGAGAAGTCGGATCGTGTGGAGATCCGATGGATTGACGCCATCACCGACCCAATCGCCACCGGAGTGTTCCGACGACGGGCGATACCGCCGCCGGGACTCGCGGTGTTGTGCAGATCAGGCCGAGAGCTTTGCGCGGCCCTTGCTGCGACGGGTGTTGACGATCGAACGACCCGCGCGGGTACGCATACGCAACCGGAAACCATGCACGCGTGCACGACGACGGTTGTTCGGCTGGAAAGTCCGCTTGCCCTTGGCCACGGCTGGTACTCCTTGTGTTCGTACGTGAGCACGCCGATTACACGCGCACCCACGATCTCCTGAGTGGTCTGCTTATCCAGGCGGCGGTGCCGGACTCGTGCCGGTTGGGTGACCCCGTTTCCGCCGAACGAACCGCATGCGGTCGAGCCTTCGAAAAACAGAAACGCCACCACGCAAATCCGCATACCTGGATGACCAGTCGAGACTACTGGACCCGGTGTACTCAAATCAAACGAGCGGATCCTCACCAACGTCGTGACCAGCGGTGACGAGTGCCATACCGTGCCCACGGCCTGCGTATGCGCCACCCTCGACGCCGTCCGGGACGCACTATTTGTGATCTGCCCGCGTGAATTCAAGCCTTACGTTGTCGGCTTCGCGGTGGTTCTGTTAGCGTCGTTCCCCAGTGACGGCGACCGAAACGCCACTCACATCTCCACGACGCGATCGCGGCGTCGGACCCATCCCGACTTGGTTGTACACAGCTGTGGATAAGTGTGTGGACAAGTCGGCTCCCGAACCGGCATCGTGGGTCCCCGATGACTGATGCTGGTAATTTTCTCGGGGTGGGAAGGCCTGACCGTGACTTCTGATCGCGACTCGTTCGGCGAGGTCTGGCAACAGGTCGTCGCAGAGCTCAACGACGATTCCGCCGGCGGAGACCACGAACCTCTCACCCGGCAGCAAAAAGCCTGGCTCTCGCTGGTGCAGCCACTCACCCTCGCCGAGGGATTCGCGCTGCTCACCGTTCCGACGCCGCTGGTCCAGGAACAGATCGAGCGCACGCTTCGCGACACCATCCGCAGCGCGCTCTCACGTCACCTCGGGCAACCCGTCGACCTCGGTGTGCGGATCGCGACGCCCCCGCCGAGCACAGACACCCCCGCCGAGCAGCCATCCCAGGTCGGGGCTCCCCGCTCGTCGGCACCTGCCGGGGGAATCGGCCAAGCACCTATCTCCACATCGGGCGTCAACGTAAGTGACCTCGGCAACGGCCAATTCCCACTCGGCCAGCCTGCCCCGACAGACCACGCAGCCCCCGACTCACTGGGCACCGACTCATTCGGCGCACAGCAGTCCCCTCAACTGTCGACGCCCGCTACCAACGGAGCAGCGTCGGATTCACGAGGTGCTCCGACCAACTGGCCGTCGTACTTCGCAGAACGGCCGACCGCGGCACCCACACCCTCTGGCGCCAACCTCAACCCCAAGTACACCTTCGACACCTTCGTGATCGGAGCGTCGAATCGCTTCGCGCACGCGTCGGCCGTCGCCGTCGCCGAAGCCCCGGCGCGCGCGTACAACCCGCTGTTCATCTGGGGCGAGTCGGGGCTCGGCAAGACGCACCTGCTCCACGCCGCCGGCCACTATGCCCAACGGCTCTTCCCGGGAATGCGCGTCAAGTACGTCTCCACCGAGGAATTCACCAACGACTTCATCAACTCGCTGCGTGATGACCGTCGAGTCGCGTTCAAGCGCCGCTACCGCGACGTCGACGTGCTGCTCGTCGACGACATCCAGTTCCTCATCGGCAAAGAAGGTATCCAGGAAGAGTTCTTCCACACCTTCAACACGCTGCACAATTCGAGCAAGCAGATCGTCATTTCCTCCGACCGACCGCCGAAACAGCTTGCGACACTTGAAGATCGGCTCCGCACACGATTCGAGTGGGGCCTGATCACCGACGTTCAGCCACCCGACCTCGAGACCCGCATCGCCATTCTGCGCAAGAAGGCGCAGATGGACAGCATCGCTGTTCCCGACGACGTCCTCGAACTGATCGCGTCGAAGATCGAGCGCAACATCCGCGAGCTGGAGGGTGCGCTGATCCGCGTCACCGCGTTCGCCTCCCTGAACAACACCGACCTCGACAAGTCGCTCGCCGAGGTGGTTCTTCAAGCGCTGCTACCGAATTCGGGCACGCTGGAGGTCAGCGCGGCGTCGATCCTCGCGATCACCGCGGAGTACTTCGACATCTCGGTCGACGAACTGCGGGGGCCCGGCAAGACCAGGGCCATCGCGCAGGCGCGTCAGATCTCCATGTACCTGTGCCGAGAGCTCACCGACCTCTCACTGCCGAAGATCGGCGAAACCTTCGACCGTGACCACACCACGGTCATGTACGCCGAACGCAAGATCCGCAAGGAGATGGCCGAGCGTCGCAAGGTCTACGACCACGTCCAGGAGCTCACCGCGCGCATCAAACAGCGCGCTGTCGGCTGACCGGATCCTTCTGAACTCCTCGAGTCCCTCCGCTCCAACACGGTTGCGGAGGGAGTTGTCATTTCCGGGGCCGAAACGACAAGTCTCAACCCCAACCCAAGGGTCTCCGACGATCAGATCGAGTGGATTTTCATGTCATCTCGACGTCGCCGTCGACCGTTCCAGTGTCTCAAAGAGGCTGTGGATCGACTGTGAGTAAGGGAGGTGTTGATGTGTACAGAACGTGGACGATGCTCGAACAGAATTCGTCATGTGCACAACTCGACCAACCCACCCAGGATCCGTACACGTTCGATCCACAACCCTGTCGGTGCTCTGACATGGGATCCGTCGTGTTGTCCACAGTTTGCACAGCGCCTATGACTGTTATGGATCCCTCTCTTAAAAGAACTTCTTTTAAGAAGCCGTTGTGCACACCTTGCTCGAGCGGCGTCGTCGAGTCATCTGGATCTGACTCGCACAAACGCCCGGCGCGGCGTGGCGACTTGACCCCAACGACTCCCCGTCACGCGATCGCGCTCTAGAGTGGGAACTCCTGGCGAATACCGAGAGAAGGGCAACCACCGAGCATGAAGTTCCGTGTCGCGCGTGACGAGTTCGCCGATGCCGTCGCCTGGGTAGCGCGCAGTTTGCCGTCTCGCCCGCCCGTTCCCGTGCTCGGTTGTGTGGTCCTCCTGGCCGACGACGCCGGGCTGACCGTCTCCGGCTTCGACTACGAGGTCTCGGCACAGCAGAAGATCGGCGCCGAAGTCGCAGAACCCGGGCAGGTGCTGGTGTCCGGCCGTCTGCTGGCCGACATCACCAAAGCTCTTCCGAACAAGCCGGTCGACGTCTCGCTCGACGGATCCCGCGTCGCCATCACCTGCGGCAGCGCGAAGTTCTCGCTGCCGACCATGCCCGTCGAGGACTACCCACAGCTTCCCGACGTCCCGGCCGTGACCGGACTGATCCCGGCGCAGGTGTTCGCCGAGGCCATCTCCCAGGTCGCCGTCGCCGCCGGCCGTGATGACACACTCCCGATGCTCACCGGCGTGCGCGTCGAGATCGACGGCAAGACCGTCGTCCTGGCGGCCACCGATCGCTTCCGCCTCGCGGTACGCGAATTGGAGTGGGAGCCAGCCGATTCCGGCGCTTCGGGTGCCGTTCTCGTGCCGGCGAAGACGTTGTCCGAGAGCGCGCGGACCGCGAGCTCCGACTCCGGCGACGTGAAGCTGGCATTCGGCAGCGGTTCAGCACTCGGTGGCGAGGGGATCCTGGGCATCGTCGGCGAGACCAAGCAGACGACGACCCGTCTCCTCGACGCCGAGTTCCCGAAGTTCCGCCAGCTGTTGCCCGCGAGCCACACCGCCATCGCCACCATTGAGAGTGCACCTCTGATCGAGGCCATCAAGCGTGTAGCGCTCGTCGCCGAGCGCGGCGCGCAGGTGCGCATGGAATTCCGCGACGGATCCGTTCTGCTCACGGCAGGCGGCGACGAAGCAGGCCGCGCCGAAGAAGAGCTGCCCGTGCAGTTCTACGGCGAGCCGCTGACCATCGCCTTCAATCCGACCTACCTGCAGGACGGACTCTCGGCGATCGGCGTCGCAACCGTCGACTTCGGATTCACGACGCCGAGCCGTCCCGCGGTGCTGCGCCCGTCGACCGGCGACGAACCCATCGCCGACGAATCCGGAGCGTTCGTCGCACCCGACAGCGTTTTCACCTACCTGCTGATGCCGGTTCGCCTGCCCGGATAGCGGCTCAGGCGCCGAGTCCGAGTAACGAAACATCAAGGCAGCACTGATCTTTCACGCACACGCGAAGGGGAAGCCATGCAGCTCGGACTGATCGGCCTCGGCAAGATGGGTGCCAACATGCGCACCCGTATCGAGCGCGGCGGCCACAAGGTCGTTGGGTACGACCCGCGCCCGGAGGTCTCCGACGTCGCGTCGATGGCCGATATGGTGGCAGCGCTCGACGCACCTCGCGCGGTGTGGATCATGGTGCCTTCCGGCGAACCCACTCAGCAGTGCGTCGCAGAACTCGCAGGCCTGCTGGAGCCGGGCGACGTCGTCGTCGATGGTGGTAACTCGCGGTACACCGACGATGAGCCCCACGCAAAAACCCTGGGCGACAAGGGAATCGGTTACCTGGACTGCGGAGTCTCCGGCGGCGTGTGGGGCTTGGAGAACGGATACGGCCTGATGGTCGGTGGATCCGACGCCGACGTCGAGCGGCTTATGCCGATCTTCGACGCACTGCGGCCGCCCGGTGAGCGAGCCGACGGATTCGTTCACGCCGGACCCGTCGGCGCCGGCCACTACGCCAAGATGGTGCACAACGGCATCGAGTACGGCCTGATGCATGCCTACGGCGAGGGTTACGCACTGCTCAACGCCGAGCCGCTCATCGTCGATGTCGAGGGCACGATGCAGGCCTGGACACAGGGCACGGTGATCCGGTCGTGGCTCCTCGACCTGTTGGTCCGAGCCCTGCAGGAAGATCCTGGCCTCACCGAAATCTCCGACTACACACAGGATTCCGGTGAAGGTCGATGGACCGTCGAGGAAGCGATTCGCCACGCCGTGCCCGCCAACGTCATCTCTGCGGCGTTGTTCGCACGCTTCGCGTCGCGGGAGAAGGGCGGTTCGCCCGCGCTCAAGGCAGTGTCGGCGCTGCGTAACCAGTTCGGCGGACACTCCATGCAGAACACCGCGGGCAAGAACGTCGGCGAGACGGGAACGCCGGTTCAGAATCCGTCGAATACCGCTCCGCCCAACTGATTTCGACGTCCCGTGTTTGTTCGTGAACTACACCTGCGCGACTACCGATCGTGGCCTTCGGCCGACCTCACCCTTCGCCCCGAACCGACGATCTTCACCGGCCGCAACGGTTTTGGCAAAACCAACCTGCTCGAAGCGCTCTTCTACATCGCGACACTTCGTTCGCACCGGGTGAGCTCCGACGCGCCGCTCGTCCGGTCAGGGGCGACGTCGGCGTCAGTCGGAGCGACCGTCGAGAACGCGGGTCGTGAGCTCGCGGTCAGCCTGCAGATTGCTGCCGAAGGGTCAAACAAGGCCTGGCTCAACGGATCTCCATGTCGACGCCCGCGCGAGATCCTCGGTGTGCTGCGCGCAGTGCTGTTCGCCCCGGAAGACTTACTCCTCATCCGCGGCGATCCGAGCGATCGTCGACGTTTCATCGACGAGCTCGTCGCCCAGCGCGGACCCCGTTGGGCCGCAGCACGTTCCGACTACGACAGGGTGTTGCGGCAGCGTTCCGCGCTGCTCAAGACCGCGGGCGCGGCGCTGCGTCGAGGAGGATCCGACGCCGATTCGGTGATCAGCACCCTCGACGTGTGGGACGCTCAGCTCGCCGATCTCGGTGGCCAGGTGACGGCTGCGCGAATCGAGGTACTGCGTGATCTCGAGCCGCACTTCGTCGCGTCGTACTCGTCGATCGCTCCGCATTCGCGTCCTGCCGCGTTGAGCTATCGCGCGTCGGCGGGGCCGGAGCTGGTGCCACCGCGCGACGTCGAACCAGATTCGGAAACCATCGCGACACAACTACTCGAGCGCCTTGGGCAGACGCGCACCAAGGAGATCGAGCGCGGCGTCAGTCTTGTCGGTCCGCACCGCGACGACATCGACATTGTTCTCGGGTCCGAGGTGGCCAAGGGTTTCGCCTCGCACGGAGAATCGTGGTCGCTCGCGTTGGCGTTGCGACTCGGGTCGGTCGAGCTCGTGCGCAGCGAGGGGATCGAACCGGTCATCATGCTCGACGACGTCTTCGCTGAACTCGACGCCGCGCGACGTCGCAAACTGGTGGAGTTCACCGCCGGTGCCGAACAGCTGCTGATCACCGCTGCTGTCGCCGAGGACATCCCCGAAGGTGTCGGCGGCAGACGTATCGGAGTCAACGTTGTCGACGAGGCCGACGGCACGCGGCATTCCGAACTGATGTCCGAGGCAACTGAGAGCATGGACTCATGAGCGACACCCCCGAAGAGCAGCCAGGCACCGAGTCGCCTGGTGGCGACGCGTCGAGCGGGTATGAGCGGGCACGCCGCGCCTTGGAGGAGGCACGGGCGTCGGCGCGTGCTGCGGGCAAGTCGGTGGGTCATGGCCGGGCGTCGCCGATTCGACGTCCGCGCGGGTCGTCGAGTCGTCGACGCTGGTCGGGCGCCGGCCCGGATTCGCGGGATCCGCAGCCCTTCTCCAGGCTCGTCGGCGGCCTGGCGCGCGACCGCGGGTGGGAGCCTCAGATCGCCGAGGGCACGTTGTTCGGGCAGTGGCTGCAAATCGTCGGACCGGACATCGCCGCGCATGCCAAGCCAGAAGCGTTGCAGGACAAGGTACTTCACGTACAGGCCGAGTCGACGGCGTGGGCGACGCAGCTGCGGTATGTGCAGCGCCAGATCCTGGCGAAGATCGCCGCGGCCATCGGCGACGACATAGTGACGTCGTTACGGATCACGGGCCCCAAGGCGCCGTCGTGGCAAAAGGGCAAACGCAACGTCCCCGGTCGGGGTCCTCGCGACACCTACGGCTGAGCCAGATGAAGCCGGTCGAGGCGCGACATACACGCCGACACCGACAAACCTCGTCCGACGCCGCTCTGAGCCGATTTTTATCCCCAGACCACCGCCGATCGCGCATCTTGTGCAGAAAATCGATCTGAGCGCGCGTTAGCGGCCCCGGATGGTGCTTCCTGAGCGAATGAGGCAGTACACTGGAGACAGTTGTCCCGGCAGGGGAGATAAGCAGCCGTGACCGGCGGTCACATACGCGAGCGGGCGAAGGCCCGGCACCTCGTCGTGTGCCCGTGGTCGGCGCTGGTCACGTCACCCTGCCCAGCATGACACGACTGGAGTCCAGCCGTGAACGAGGCAGCGCACACACACCAGCGCAGTCGAGAGCAGAAGAGGAGCGGACGCACCCCGTGGCCGACACGAATGACAAGAAGAGCCGTAAGAAGCCAGGTGAGTACGGTGCCGAGTCGATCAGCATCCTCGAAGGACTCGAAGCAGTCCGCAAAAGACCAGGTATGTACATCGGCTCGACCGGTGAGCGGGGCCTGCACCACCTGATCTGGGAGGTCGTCGACAACTCCGTCGACGAGGCCATGGCCGGTTACGCCAGCAAGGTCGACGTCACGTTGCTCGAGGACGGTGGCGTCGAGGTTGTCGACGACGGTCGCGGTATCCCGACCAGCATGCACGCGACCGGCGTACCCACCGTCGAGGTCGTCATGACGCAGCTGCACGCGGGCGGCAAGTTCGACTCCGACGCGTATGCCGTGTCCGGTGGTCTGCACGGTGTCGGTATCTCCGTGGTGAATGCGCTGTCGACCAAGGTCGAGTTGGAGATCAACTACGGCGGCTACCACTGGGAGCAGACGTACAACTACGCCAAGCCCGGACCGCTGGTCCAGGGTGCGGCGACGCGCAAGACGGGCACGACTGTCCGGTTCTGGGCCGATCCGGAGATCTTCGAAACCACCACCTACAGCGCCGAGACCGTTGCGCGTCGTCTGCAGGAGATGGCCTTCCTCAACAAGGGCCTCACCATCACACTGACCGACCGGCGACCGCAGACCGCTGCGGCCGACGCAGTCGTCGAAGGTGATGAAGACACCGCTGAGAAGCCCAAGACTGCCGAGGAAGAGGCGGTGGCTCCCACCGTCACGAAGCCGCGGACGCGGACGTATCACTACCCTGATGGCCTGATCGACTACATCAAGCACCTCAACCGCACCAAGACGCCGATCCACCAGTCGGTCATCGGTTTCACGGCCAAGGGCACCGGTCACGAGGTCGAGATCGCGATGCAGTGGAACTCGGGATACTCCGAGTCGGTGCACACCTTCGCGAACACGATCAACACCCACGAGGGCGGCACCCACGAAGAGGGCTTCCGCGCGGCTCTGACCTCGACGGTCAACAAGTACGCGCTCGACAAGAAGCTCCTCAAGGAGAAGGACGGCAAACTCAGCGGCGACGATATCCGCGAGGGTTTGGCAGCCGTCATCTCCGTCAAGGTCGCCGACCCGCAGTTCGAGGGTCAGACCAAGACCAAGCTCGGCAACACCGAGGTCAAGAGCTTTGTGCAGAAGACGTGCAACGAGCACCTCGGTCACTGGTTCGAGGCCAATCCTGCCGAAGCCAAGATCATCGTCAAGAAGGCCGTCGACTCCGCGCAGGCCCGCCTCGCGGCTCGCAAGGCGCGAGAGTTGGTGCGCCGCAAGACCGCAACGGATATCGGTGGCCTGCCCGGCAAGCTTGCCGACTGTCGCAGCAACGACCCCACCAAGTGTGAGGTCTACATCGTGGAGGGCGACTCCGCCGGTGGCTCGGCCAAATCCGGCCGCGACTCGATGTACCAGGCGATCCTGCCGATCCGCGGCAAGATCATCAACGTCGAGAAGGCCCGCATCGACCGCGTCCTCAAGAACACCGAGGTCCAGTCGATCATCACCGCGTTCGGCACCGGCATCCACGACGAGTTCGATCTCGCCAAATTGCGCTATCACAAGATCGTGCTGATGGCCGACGCAGACGTTGACGGCCAGCACATTTCGACGCTGCTGCTGACGTTGCTGTTCCGCTTCATGAAGCCGCTGATCGAGAACGGTCACGTCTACCTGGCACAGCCGCCGCTCTACAAGCTCAAGTGGCAGAAGCGCGAACCCGAATTCGCTTACTCCGACCGTGAACGCGACGGACTGCTCGAGGCCGGTCGGGCCGCGGGCTGGAAGATCAACACCGACGACGGCATCCAGCGCTACAAGGGCCTCGGCGAGATGAACGCGAAGGAACTCTGGGAAACCACAATGGATCCCGCCGTTCGCGTGCTGCGCCAGGTGACCCTCGACGACGCCGCCGCGGCTGACGAACTCTTCTCCGTGTTGATGGGCGAGGATGTGGCCGCGCGCCGCAGCTTCATCGCCCGCAACGCGAAAGACGTTCGCTTCCTTGACGTCTGATCTCTCACGAATCGAAAAGGATACTGATGACTGACACCACACTCCCGCCAAACGGGGGAGCGGGCGATCGCATCGAACCGGTCGATCTCGGCCAGGAGATGCAGAACAGCTACATCGACTACGCGATGAGCGTCATCGTCGGTCGCGCACTACCCGAGGTGCGCGACGGACTGAAGCCCGTGCACCGTCGACTTCTCTACGCGTCCTACGACGCCGGGTTCCGCCCAGACCGCGGTTACGTGAAATCCGCGAAACCCGTTGCAGAGACGATGGGTAACTACCATCCCCACGGCGACAGCGCGATCTACGACGCGCTGGTGCGCCTCGCGCAGCCGTGGTCGATGCGGTACCCGCTGATCGACGGTCAGGGCAACTTCGGTTCGCGCGGCAACGATGGCGCGGCCGCCATGCGTTACACCGAGGCACGCCTCACGCCCCTCGCGATGGAGATGTTGCGCGACATCGACGAGGAGACAGTCGATTTCACGCCCAACTACGACGGCAAGACCAACGAGCCGACGGTTCTGCCCGCACGTATCCCCAACCTGTTGATCAACGGGTCGGGCGGTATCGCGGTCGGTATGGCCACCAACATCCCGCCGCACAACCTCAATGAGGTTGCCGACGCGGTCTTTTGGGCTCTGGAGAATCCCGAGGCCGACGAGGAAACCATGCTCGCGGCGTGCATGGAAGCCATCAAGGGGCCCGACTTCCCCACGGCCGCACTGATTGTCGGCAGCCAGGGCATCCGCGATGCCTACACGACAGGCCGCGGCAGCATCCGTATGCGAAGCGTCGTCGACATCGAGGAGAACAAGGGCACCACCACCCTCGTCGTCACCGAGCTGCCGTACCAGGTCAACCCCGACAACCTGATCGCGTCGATCGCCGAACAGGTCAACGAGGGAAAACTCAAGGGCATCAGTCGAATCGAGGATCAGTCCTCCGATCGCGACGGCATGCGCATCGTCGTCACCCTGCGTCGCGACGCCGTCGCCAAGGTCGTGCTGAACAACCTCTACAAGCACAGCCAGTTGCAGACCAGTTTCGGCGCCAACATGCTGTCCATCGTCGACGGCGTGCCGCGCACCCTGCGTCTCGACCAGATGATCCGCTACTACGTCGCGCACCAGATCGACGTCATCGTGCGTCGTACGCGGTACAGGTTGCGCAAGGCAGAAGAACGCGCGCACATTTTGCGCGGTCTCGTGAAAGCCCTTGACGCACTTGACGAAGTGATCGCACTGATCCGTGCGTCGGCCAACACCGACGCGGCGCGACAGGGCCTCATCGGGCTCCTCGACATCGACGAGATCCAGGCCGACGCCATTCTGGCGATGCAGTTGCGTCGTCTGTCCGCACTCGAGCGCCAGAAGATCATCGATGAGTTGGCCGAGATCGAACTCGAGATCGCCGACCTCAAGGACATCCTCGCCAAGCCCGAGCGTCAGCGCGCCATCGTGCGTGACGAGCTCAAGGTGGTCGTCGAGAAGTTCGGCGATGAGCGTCGAACAAAGATCATCGCCGCAGACGGAGACGTCACCGACGAGGATCTCATCGCGCGCGAAGACGTCGTCGTCACCATCACCGAGACCGGATATGCCAAGCGCACGAAGACCGACCTGTACCGCAGTCAGCGACGTGGCGGCAAGGGTGTGCAGGGTGCAGGCCTCAAGCAGGACGACATCGTCAAGCACTTCTTCGTGAGCTCCACCCACGACTGGATCCTGTTCTTCACCACCAAGGGTCGCGTCTACCGCGCCAAGGCGTACGAGCTTCCTGAGGCCAACCGCACCGCGCGCGGCCAGCACGTCGCCAACCTGCTGGCCTTCCAGCCGGAGGAGCGGATCGCTCAGGTCATCCAGCTCAAGACGTATCAGGATGCGCCGTATCTGGTGCTCGCCACCCGCAATGGTCTGGTGAAGAAGTCCAAGCTCGAAGACTTCGACTCCAACCGCTCTGGCGGTATCGCGGCCATCAACCTCCGCGGTGAGGACGAACTTGTCGGAGCACAGCTCTGCAGCTCCGACGACGACCTGCTGCTCGTCTCCCAGAAGGGCCAGTCGATCCGGTTCCACGCCGACGACGAGACCCTGCGACCGATGGGACGCCAGACCTCCGGCGTTCAGGGCATGCGCTTCAACGGCGACGACGAGCTGCTCTCGCTCAACGTCGTGCGTGAGGGCACCTACCTCCTGGTCGCGACGTCGGGCGGCTACGCCAAGCGCACTCCGATGGACGACTACCCGGTGCAGGGCCGCGGCGGCAAGGGAGTGCTGACCATTCAGCACGACCGCAGACGCGGCGTACTGATCGGCGCGATCATCGTCGACGACGATTCGGAGCTCTACGCGATCACCTCGGGCGGCGGTGTCATCCGCACGGCCGCCAAGCAGGTGCGCAAGGCCGGACGTCAGACAAAGGGTGTCCGTCTGATGAACCTCGATGAGGGGACAACCCTGATCGCCATCGCACGGAACGCCGATGAGCCCGACGTCGAGGCTGCTGCCGAGTAGCCCTGGGGGTTCGGCGCGCCAGTGTCGACCCCACGGCGGTCGCTTCAGCCAGTGGGAGCGGTTCAACCGTTAGTGTGGTGTGCAACGCCGGCCCGCGTCGTTGTGGCTGGGATAGCACGCGTTATGGAGTGAGGGAACACGAGTGAGCACACCGAACGACCCGGACGACAAGAAGTCGACGACCGGCCGGCCTTCGGGCCCCACCGACTCCGGTAATCCCGGGGGTCCGGCTCGGTCGTCCGGTCCGGGTCCTTCGGGTGCTCAGAACTCCGGGTCAGACGCGGTGACCCATCCCTCGATGCCATCGAAGAACCAGAGCCCGGTCGGAGCTCCCAAGCAGGGTGGCCTGGTGCCGCCCTGGCAGCGCGGTGGAGTGCCGCCGCAGGCACCCAACGGCCAGAACGGCCCGCCACCAAATGGGGGCCTGCCGCCAAACGGAAAGGGCGGCCCGCCGCCGAGTGGAAAGGGCGGCCCGCCGCCGCGCGGCATGGTGACCTCCGAACCGGCCGGGGGACAGGCACCGGTCACCAAGCTCGACAATCCCGCCCGCACGGACGGACCGTCTCGCCCGGCTGCGTCGTCGACCTCTGTGGGGGGCGGCACGGGTGCACGTACCGGCTTTGTCGAGTCACCTACGCGGACGATCGTGCGCGACCCGTCCGAGGACGAGCAACTGCCCGACCTCGACCAGATTCATCACACCGCAGAGGTTCGCCAACCCGCTGAGGTAGCTGCTGCGGCGGCTCCGCGCCCGGCACCGGCTCAGGTCGGTCATGCGACGGCGCTGCGTGCCGCCGTGCAGATCCGCCGGATCGACCCGTGGGCCACATTCAAGATCTCCGCCGTGCTCGCTGTCGTCGGATTCTTCATCTGGATGATCGCCGTGGCCGTGCTGTACCTGATCCTCGACGGCATGGGCGTCTGGGACCAGATCAACAGTTCGTTCGGCACCCTTGTCACCGCCGACGGGTCGTCGAGCGAGGGCGACGTCATCGGTGCAGGCACGATCTTCGGCTACGCCGTGCTGCTCGGCGCGATCAACGCGATCCTGCTGACCGCCATCGCCACCATCGGCGCGTACATCTACAACCTGTGCGCCGACCTCGTCGGCGGCGCCGAGGTAACGCTGGGGGATCTGGACTAGCCGACCCCGCTGGTGGGGCTGACCGCCGCTGGTGGAGTTGGCTCGCGCTGGTCGAGCTGGCCCCGCTGGTCGGGCTGAGCCCCGCTGGTCGGGCTGACCCCCCGCTGGTCGAGCTGAGCCCCGTTGGTCGAGCTTGTCGAGACCACTCCGGCAGGCCGCACTCGGTGGTCGTGCCGACTCCCGCTGATCGTGCCGACTCCCGTTGGTCGAGCTTGTCGAGACCACTCCGGCAGGCCGCACCCGCTGGTCGTGCCGACCCCCGCTGGTCGAGCTTGTCGAGACCACCCTGACCAGCCGTTTTGGTTGTTGACGACCTCGTCGGGTAACCTCAATCCTCGGTTCACGGGCCTATAGCTCAGGCGGTTAGAGCGCTTCGCTGATAACGAAGAGGTCGGAGGTTCAAGTCCTCCTAGGCCCACTGCGAGTGGTTGTTCGTCAGCCCGTTTCGCAACCCGTCGGTCGTATTTTCGACGCCCGGCACGGGGCCTTAGCTCAGTTGGTAGAGCGCTGCCTTTGCAAGGCAGATGTCAGGAGTTCGAATCTCCTAGGCTCCACAAGCATGTACTTCTCGGCCCTGGGACGCGCACCGCGCGGCGTCTGATTCCAGTTCGTATCGCCCTCGGAGCCGTTTCAGGTGCCCGGCGTTGTCCCGCGGAGTTTCTCGGGGAAGAGTCCACCTCCCGCGCAGAAACTAGGGGAAAGAACCTTTCCGCGGGTCCTGTACCTTTCCTCGAGTTGTTGCTAGGGGAAGGGTACGAGACACGGGGAAAGTCCCGCGGAGGCGCTGAAACTGGGGGAAGAAGTCCGCCAGCCGCGCAGAAACTGAGGGAAGAGTACGCCTGCCGCGCAGTTTCTCGGGGAAGAGTCCACCCGGCGTGCAGTTTCTCGCGGAAGAGTCCGCCCGCCGCGCAGAAACTAGCGGAGAGAACCTTCCCCTAGTTTTGTACCTTCCGCGTTCGTACATTCCCGCGGACTGTCGTCGACGACCAGCTTGGGCCGTACGCCGCCGGGTGGCAGCGTCGAGCAGAGACCACCCAAACCCCCGCCGCCAGCCGCACCCAAACGAACCGCGGCAGGCACACTCGGGCCCCAAACACGCCGACCAACACCTCGATCTCACAACGCGTGCCGTTGCACCGCCACAACGCGTGTCGTTGCACCGCCGCGACGGCGGACTGCTGCGTACTCTCTCCACATGCACATCGAGGAAGTCTTCTCCGGGGTCGCTGTGGCGTTCGAGGCGATCGGTGCGTTGACGATGGTCCTCGGGTTCATCATGTCGCTGATACTGGCCGGTCGAGCGCTCCGACGCGGTGAGGGCGGCCAAACCGCCTATTCGACGCTGCGCAACACCCTCGGCGCGGCGATCCTGCTTGGCCTCGAGGTGCTCGTGGCAGCAGACCTGATCCGCACGATCACATCCAAGCCGTCGATCGAGGACGCGTTGATCCTCGGAATCATCGTTCTGATCCGGACCGTGCTGTCGATGTCGATTCAGATCGAGATCGAGGGCGTCGTTCCATGGAGGCGTGCATTGCTGACCAGTGGTGCTTCCGTGGCCGGCAGAGAGATAGCGCGCGACGCGGCCGCACAGGCCGCCGCGTCGCGCACCGCCAACGACTGACTACAGCCGCAGCGACTACAGCCGCGCTGCCGCGTACTGCGCGGCCTGGACGTTCATGCCGTTCACGGCGTACAGCACGTGCAGCCCGTTCGGCTGGCCGACCGGAGCGCCGTCGCATACGACGTCGCCTGCGATGCAGTAGGTGACGGTCTTGGGCTTGTACCGCGGTCCGACGTTCATCTCAGGTGCACCGACGTCGCGGATCCACCGGTCCGACGGCGGAGCGAACAGGACGACGGCCTTCACATGCGGTTCCACCTCGGCCGGCATGGCCTTGGGAGCCTGCGACGCGTACTCGGCGTAGCGCGCGGGAACGGCAATCCCGCTGTTTGCTGCGTATGCCGCGACCGCGCCGCCCTGTGAGTAGCCGCCGAGGACGATTCCTGTCTTCGGGCACCGGGCCGCAGTTGCCCTGATGTGATCCTGCGCATCCGTGATGCCGTCGACCACATTGCGTACAAACGCCACACGGTTGTTGAAGTTGTTGCTGGCGGGGTAGTTGACGCCGTAGACAGCTACCGACTTGCCCGGCAGTTGCGACCTCAGCGCCTGCGCAAACGACAATCCCGTAAGCCCGACGGGCGGCGCGGTTTCAGCCGTTCCGCGAGCGAACACAACCTCGACATCGGGACACGACGCCGCAGCTGCATGTGGCGCTGCGGCGAGAACACCGCCGGCAGCGACGACGAGCGAACCCGTCAGGAGCGCTATCCGACGTACGGCACTGTTCAGGGGGGAGATGCGACGGTCACGCCCGGAACGCGAGCGTGGAAAAGAGAGCTTCGGCATGGAGATCCTTTGCGGAGTCGTGCGCCGGCAGACGTCGATCAGAGCCGACTGTGGACGAGAGTACTCACGGTATTCGTCCAATGTGGCGGCTCGGATGGGCCGGAGTGCACACCTATTCAACGATCGCTGAATCAATAGCAGCATCTGACCAGAAGACAACCGGTCAGGAGACGACCCCGTCAGAAGACGAAGATGAACAGATACACCAGAAGTGCGACGACGGCGACGGCAACCCACGTCCAGCCAAGACGGATCGCCACGGTCGCGAACGGCGCGCCGTACTGGCGTCGCGAGCGGATCTCATCGCGCGCGCGGTAGCCGAGGTAGATGCCGATCGGCGACGTGATGCCCAGTAGCGACAACACGAATGCCCAGATCGCCGTACGGTTCATCGTCTTTGTTGACGACGATGCCGGTGCTGCAGTCCGAGGCGGGGCCACGGGCTCCTCCTGGTCTTCGACGCGGGAACCGATGCCTTTGCGGTTCGACGGTTCATTCACGGCTGAGTATGCCTGCGTTGCTGATGCCTCGTCCGGGCCGACCGGTCGAGCGTCGCGCGAGGGAGTGCTCGCAGGGACGTCGCGCTGAGGCGGGACGAACACACGTTCTCCGGCTCGTGCGTACTCGCTTGTGCCGGAAGAACTTTCGGTCGGCGGCGGCGTCGTGCCAGCTCGTCCACTCGGATCACCGGCGCGTGGGGGAGGGCCGCCCGGCGCGCCGATCGCGGCTCTGCGTCCCGGGGGCGGTGGCACGGGCGCGCCCTGCCGCTGCGGTGGCGCGGACCCCTGTCCCGACGGTCTTCCCGCTGTCTGTCCGGTTCCTGGAGCGGGCTGCGCGCCGGGTGCGGGCGGGCGTTGCGGCGGGGCGCCGACCTGCCATCCCGGACGTGGACCGGTGTTCGGCGGAAGCGGCCGGCCGCCCTGTGAGGGTGCCGGGCCGGCCCCGGTTGCGGGGCGTGGGGGCGGCGGCCTGTTCCCGGTGAAGGTGGGATTGGCGACGCGCGGGCCGGGACCTGTGCCGGGTTGATCGCTGGGAGCGCTGCGCGGGACAGGACCACCGTCGCGGGGCGCGGGACTACCGTCGCGGGGCGCGGGACCACCGTCGCGGGGCGCGGGACCACCGTCGCGGGGCGCGGGACCACCGTCGCGGGGCGCGGGACTACCGTCGCGACGCGCTGGATCGACGCTCCGCGGTGCAAGTCCGCTGTCACGCGGGACGTAGCCGCTATCCCGCTGCGCAGGCCCGACGCTGCGCGAACCAGGCCCGACGTCGCGAGGCGCGGGCCCGACGTCCCGCGGCGCAAGCCCGCCGTCGCGCGGCGCAAGCCCGCCGTCGCGCGGAGCAGGGCCGCCGCTGCGTTCGTCGGTGCGGACAGACCAGCCCGACGACGGTCCGTTCGCGCGCTCCCACGGCGCGGGAGCAGGCGATACTGCGTCCCGGGCAGGCGTGGGACGCGACGTGGAGCCAGTCACCGGCTGCGATGGCCTGTCCGAGGCATCGTCGCTAGAGAGGGGAGCAGACCACCCCGATGCTCGGTTCACGCCCGCCTCGCTGTCGGCGTCGTCGGCTCGGGTGTCGTCGGAGTTCACGGGTCCAAATTACCTGCACCGGTGTCCCGAGACCGCATGGACCGTCGACTCGGCGACCTTGCGGTCGGGCTACTCGGCGTCGGAACCAGCGCTGATAGTGGGCGGCAGTTCGTCGATCCGAGGAACCGTTGCCGAGATCGGTGGGGGCTCCTGCCGACTCCGACGAAGTACGACGATGACGGCCGCCGCCACGGCCGATACCAGCGCGAGTCCCCCTGCGATGGCGAGCACCTGCTTCTTCTGCATGTGCACAGCGTGCCAGTTCGCTGCGGGCGGATGCCACTTCTGACACCTACCGGCGCTGAGGTGGTTGTATGGAGGGCGTGAGTATTGAAACGCAGACCGCGACCATCCACACCAACCGCGGTGACATCGTTGTCGACCTGTTCGGAAATCACGCACCCAAGACTGTTGCCAACTTCACCGGCCTCGCCGATGGCAGCAAGGAGTACAGCGAGCCCAACGCTTCCGGAGGCAACTCCGGACCGTTCTTCGACGGCTCGGTGTTCCACCGCGTCATCGAGGGCTTCATGATCCAGGGCGGCGATCCGACGGGCACCGGCCGCGGTGGCCCCGGATACCGCTTCGAGGATGAGTTCCACCCGGAGCTCTCCTTCGACCGTCCGTACCTCCTTGCGATGGCAAACGCCGGACCGGGAACCAACGGATCGCAGTTCTTCATCACCGTCGGCCCGACGCCGCACCTCAACCGTCGCCACACCATCTTCGGTGAGGTGACCGATCCCGCATCGCAGCAGGTTGTCGACGCGATTGCGACGACGTCCACCGATCGCTCTGACCGTCCGCTCGACCCGGTCGTCATCGAGAAGATCGAGATCAACTGAACACACCGCAGCAACCGGCGCGCGCGTCGCAGGTCTGCTACCGGCACCCCGACCGCTCGACCCTGCTCTCCTGCAGCAGGTGCGGGCGGTCGGCGTGTCCGGAGTGCCTTACGCCTTCGGCCGTCGGGCAACACTGCGTCGAATGTCGCGGCGACGACGGATCGCGGCGCGCGGCATCGAGCGTCGGAACCGCACAAATGTCGACGCCGAGGGTCTCTCGCAACACCCCGATCGGCACCTATGCGCTGATCGCCGTCAACGTGGTGATCTTCGCGCTCTGCGTGATCCAGGCGAAGTCGTTCGACGCCGGGCTCGCGCCTCTCTTCCAGCACGGCGACCTCGTGAGAGCCGACGTCGCCAACGGCGAGTACTGGCGCCTGCTCACCGCAGGTTTTCTCCACTTCACCGTGATGCACATCGCGCTGAACATGATCTCGCTCTACATCCTCGGCCGCGACCTCGAGACCGCGCTCGGCCACAGTCGCTTTCTGATGGTCTACTTCATCGCGCTGTTCGGCGGCAGCGCCGCGGTGATGCTGTTCGAAGCGGGCAACGTTCGCAGCGCCGGGGCATCCGGAGCGATCTACGGATTGATGGGCGCGATGCTCGTCATCGTGGTCAAAGCGAGAATTTCCCCGACCGGAGTCATCACGATCATCGTGATCAACCTGGTCTTCTCGGTGACGATGCCCGGGATCTCGCTTGCCGCCCACGTTGGCGGCCTGGTGTTCGGCGCCGCGGCGACAGCCGCTGTCATTTACCTCCCGGCAACGCTTCTGCCCGACGAGTCGCGCACGCAGCGCAACGCCTCACGCGTGGGGTGGATAGCGCTGGTCGTGCTGCTCATCGTCGCCATCGCGCTCGGCGTTATCGCCGGCAGCTCGAGGTCAGGCCTGCTCTGAGGTCGGGTCTGCCTTGAAGTCGGGCCTGCTCTGAGCGAGTCTCGGCAACACCGGTAATCAACGAGTCAGCAAGTTGTCCACAGGAGTTACTCACAGTGGGGATGAATTACACACATGTAATTCGCACCCCCGCGAGGTAGCTCGAGGGGTGATCGTGATGGGTCAGCCGTCGACGTCGAAGCCGGCCTGCCGCAGCTGTTCGGCGACGTCAGCGGGTGTGGCGCCGAGATCCCAGCGGCCGAAGACGTAGAGCTTGGTGTCGAGTCGTAGGCCATCGGACTGGCCATCGGACTGGCCGGTGGGAGCGGCGTCGTCGGGGATCACGTCGATCTCGAGTTGCCCGCTGCGACGTCCGATGCGGCGGATGTTGAGCACCTTGATCTGATCGATCTGCGCGGGCGTGCAGTCGCGCGTGCCCGACAGCGTCCGGATGTGCAGGACCGGGCCCGGACTGACCGCGAGGCGGGGCCGGATCGTCCACGCGTACGTCCCGAATGCCAACAGCAAGAGGCCGGCAACGACCATCAGGACCATGCCTGCGGGATCCGACGCCGCGATTATCCCAAGGACGACGAGAAGCAGGCCGCCGACCAGCAGTGCTGCGGCAGCGGGTCGCGGCGTCGACCATTCGCCTGTGGACAAGTCGGAACGGTTATCCACAGCAGTTACTCACAGTGGGGATGAATTACACACATGTGATTAACGGCTGTGGATGATTGTCCGAACCTGTTAGTGCAGGTCAGCGCCATCTCATGGTCATCAGAAGGCCGACGACCATCAGGGCGAAGCCGATGAGGAAGTTCCACGATCCGAGGTTGGCCATCCAGTGGAGAACCTGGCCTTCGCCGCCGTAGGTGGTCGAGCTCGCAGCGAGGTAGTAGACGATCAGCCATGCGAGGCCGAGGAGCATCAGACCGAGCATGACGCCCACATAGATGCTGCTGGAGGGACCGGTCTTGACCTTGACCGGCGTGCGCGACGCCGGGTTGATCGTGTAATCGGTCTTCTTCCGGACTTTAGACTTCGGCATGACTTCCTCTGTTGGGTGCAGATCACTCGCCTTACACGGTATCTCACCTGGTCGCCGCGTCCGACCCCGCTCGCTGGTGGAGTCACTCCGCTGGTCGAGCTGCTCCTTCGTTGGTCGATCGTTTCCCGCTGGTCGAGCTTGTCGAGACCCCGCTGGTCGAGCGTTTCCCGTTGGTCGAGCGTTTCCCGTTGGTCGAGCTTGTCGAGACCCCGCTGGTGATTTCGACTCGGCTGCTCGCTGCGCTCGCGGCCGGCTCAATCAGCGGTGGGGCGCCCGCCGGCTGGTTGAGCTCACCCCGCTGGTCGAGCTGCACCCGCTGGTCGAGGTTGTCCAGACCACGCGGGTGATTTCGACTCGGCTGCTCGCTGCGCTCGCCGCCGGCTCAATCAGCGGGAAGGGTGCCAACCCCTGCTCGAGCTCCTTTCGCTGTTCGAGCGTTTCCCGCTGGTCGAGCTTGTCGAGACCACCCTGACGAGCGCCGAGTAACCTGAGCCTGTGAATACGCCCGCCGTAGACGGAACCGCGCAGCCCCTGGGCCGCGTGCTCGTCATCGACAACTACGACAGCTTCGTCTACAACCTGGTCCAGTACCTGGGTCAACTAGGCGGCTCAGCCGCGGACCAGCAAGGCGGCCTCGACGTCACGGTCTGGCGCAACGACGACCCGGTCCTCTCCGACGCCGACGGCGAGTTCACCACTGAATCATTGCGGCGAGCGGTCGACGGCTTCGACGCCGTGCTCCTCAGCCCCGGGCCCGGCACCCCACAGCGAGCGGGCGCGACGATCCCGCTGGTGAAACTCGCGGCGTCGGACGAAATCCCATTGCTCGGAGTCTGCCTCGGACATCAGGCGATCGGCGCAGCCTTCGGCGCGACGGTCGACCGCGCCCCGGAACTCCTGCACGGCAAGACGTCGCAGGTCATCCACGACGACGACGGCGTCCTTGCCGGACTACCGGATCCGTTCACCGCGACGCGCTATCACTCGCTCACCGTGCTTCCCGAGACCATCCCCGACGAACTCGTCGTGACCGGGCGCACCGACACCGGCATCGTCATGGCCATGCGCCACCGCGACCTGCCCATCCACGGCGTCCAGTTCCACCCGGAGAGCGTGCTCACCCAGGGCGGACACCGGATGCTGGCCAACTGGCTCGCCGTCGCGGGCATCAAGGTCGACGCCGGTCTGGTCGACGCACTCGAACAAGAGATGGCCGCCGCGCTGGGCTGACGCCCCTGCTCTCACGGCACCCAGTGGCTCACGACCAGCTGACCGCCTTGAAGAGCCCTAGTTCGGCAGCAGGCTGAGCTGTCCGACGGTCACCGTGACGGCGTCGTCACGGCTCATCTGTGAGCCCGCGGCAGGCTGCTGGTCGACGATCTTGCCGATGTCCGGGCTGCCCAGCGGCACGCCCTTTGTCGACTGTGTGAGGGTCGAAGCCGACCATCCGCGCGATTGCAGCGTCGAGCGCGCCTGATCGGGTGTCTGGCCGCGCAGGTCGGGCATCGTGAACTGGTTTCCGCGCGAGACCGTCACCTGGACGGTGGTGCCTTCGTCGACCGACGTTCCGGCGGGCGGAGACGAGCTGATGATCTCGCCGACAGGTCGATTCGAATCACCCTGCACGACGACCATCTTCAGATTCGACTGTTCCAGCAGCGTGCGGGCCTGGTCCTCACGCATACCGACGACGTCGCGCACGGTCACCTGCCGTGGACCGGACCCGACGTGCAGCACGACCGGTCCGTTGACCGCGGCATCGGTACCGGACGCGGGTGTCGTGTTCACGACCTTGCCGTCGAGCGCCGCCGTCGAATCGACCTCGTCGGTCCGGATGTTGGTGAATCCGAGCACCTTCAGCGCGTCGGTCGCCTCATCCGGTGTCTTGCCCTGCAACGACGGCATCTGATGTCGCGGAGGTCCCGACGACACGTACAGCGTCACCTCGGAGCCGTCCGGTGCCAGCACGTTCGCGCCCGGCGCCGACCTTGTCGCGGTCCCGGCCTTGACGTCGAGGCTCGGTTCCTGAAGCTGTTTGACCTTGAACCCCGCGCGCAGCAGGTTGTTCTCGGCGTCCTGTGACGAGAGGCCGCTCACCGACGGCACCGCAATCTGTCGCGCACTCTCCGACGCCCACGGAGCCCACCACAGCAGCAGTCCTGCGAGCAGCAGCACCACGAGCGCGACCGATCCGAGGACCAACCCGCGAGAGCGTCGTCGAATAGGGGTGTTGTCACTGGCGCGTCGAGGGGTGTTGCCGTCCGAACCGCCGGAGCCGTCGTCGCCTCCACCGCCGGTGCCGCCCCCGTCGGAGCCGCGAGCTGCGCGTCGAGGACCGGTGTCGAGGAACTCGGTGCGGTCCTCGTCGGTCAGCAGCAGTGGAGCCGACGGCCGACCGCCCGCGAGCACACGGATCAGATCGGCACGCAGCTCGGCGGCCGACTGATACCGGTTCTCCTTGTTCTTGCTCATCGCCTTGAGCACCACGGAGTCGAGCTCGCGTGGGATCTCCGGTCGGATCGACGACGGCCAGGGCGGATCCTCGTGGACGTGCTGATGGGCGACGGCGACGGGCGAATCACCTGTGAACGGCGGCTCGCCAGTCATCAACTCGAACAGCACGCAGCCCATCGAATAGATGTCGCTGCGCGGATCGACCTTGATGCCGCGCGCTTGCTCCGGCGACAGGTACTGGGCGGTGCCCATCACGGTCGACGTCTGCGTCATCGTCGACGTCGAGTCGCTGATGGCGCGGGCGATGCCGAAGTCCATCACCTTGACCGCGCCCGCCTTGTCGATCATGACGTTGGCGGGCTTCATGTCGCGGTGCACGATCCCGTTGCGGTGGCTGAAGTCCATCGCCGCCGCAACGTCGGCCATCCATGTCATCGCCTGCCGCGGAGACACCGGACCGTTGGCGCGCAACACATCTCGCAGCGTCTCACCGTCGACGTACTCCATCACGATGAACGGCAGCGGCCCGTCCGGTGTCTCGGATTCGCCGGTGTCGAAGACCTGGACGATCGTCGGGTGATTGAGCTTCGCGGCGTTCTGCGCCTCGCGTCGGAAGCGAAGGTAGAACGACGGATCACGCGCGAGGTCGGCGCGCAGCACCTTGATCGCGACGTCCCTGTTGAGCAGGAGATCGCGAGCGAAGTGCACCTCCGACATCCCGCCGAACCCGAGCGTCTCGCCCAGTTCGTAGCGGTCGGAGAGATGGTGCGGGGTCGCGGTCATCGGCTCGGCAGACAGAAGGGCGGACAGAATTGTCCGGTCACGGTCGGTGCACCGGAGTCGCCGTTGGTCGTGGTCGGCTCCTCGGTCTCCTCTTGGGTGGTCTGATCCTCGGTCGTCGGTTGCTCGGTGGTGGTCGTGCGACGCGTCGTCGTGGTCCGGTCGCGGGTCGTCGCCTCGGGTTCTTGCTGTTCGGCCGTGGTCGGGACAGCGGTCGTGGTCTGCGTGACCGTCGTCGACGGCGTCGGTGTCTCCGACGATCCCGAATCAAGGTTCGCCAACCAGAAACCGATCAGTCCGATGGCGCCGAGCAGCAGCACACCCGCGATGCCCGCGAGCACCTTCTGGCCGGTGGTCCACCCGTTGTTGTTGTTCGACGGCGGCGTCGACGAGGTCTGCGGGTACGAGGTCTGGGGGTACGAGGTCTGCGGATAAGACGTCTGGCCGTACGACGTCGGCGTGCGACTCGTTCCCTGCGTCGCGCTGCGTGCTGTCCCCGTGGGTGGCACACCACCCGTCATCGCGCGGGTCGCGCCGGTTCCGCGGGCGAGCGCGACACCACCCGCGGCTCCTGCCGCAGCGGCTCCCGCAGCACCGACGGCTCCGGCGCCGCCGGGGGCGGGTGGTCGACGACCCGCACGCACCGCGGCGACGGCGTCGGCGAACTCGCCACCGTTGGCGTAGCGCTGCTTGGGGTCTTTCGACAACGTGATGTCGATCAGCTCACGCACCGATGCGGGCACGTTCGCGGGTAGCGGCGGCGGGGTCTCGCGGATGTGCTTCATCGCGACGGTGATCGCGCCGTCGCCGAGGAATGGTCGACGCCCCGTCAGCGCCTCGTATCCGACAACGCCAAGCGAATAGACGTCCGACGCCGCGGTCGCCTCGTCACCGGTGGCCTGTTCGGGCGAGATGTACTGGGCCGTGCCCATCACCATGCCCGTCTGGGTCACCGGCGCGGCGTCGACCGCCTTCGCGATGCCGAAGTCGGTGATCTTCACCTGCCCGGCGGGCGTGATGAGGATGTTGCCGGGCTTCACGTCGCGGTGCACGAGGCCCGCGGTGTGTGCGGCCTGCAGCGCACGACCGGTCTGCTCGAGCATGTCGAGTGTGTTGGTCAGCGACAGCCGCCCGAGCCGGGAGATGACAGAGTTCAGCGGCTCGCCGTCGACGAGCTCCATCACCAGATAGGCCAGCGGACCGCCGCCTGCGCGGTCGGGTGTCTCGCCGTAGTCGAAGACGTTCGCGATGCCCGGGTTGTTCAGCTTGGCCGTCGTCTGTGCCTCGGTGCGGAAGCGTGCAGTGAACTCGGGGTCGTCGGAGTACTCCGCCTTGAGCACCTTGACCGCGACCCGACGGTTCAGGCGCGTGTCGACGGCCTCCCAGACCTGTCCCATGCCGCCGGTCGCGATGAGCCGGATCAGGCGATAACGGTCGGCGATGATCGTGCCGTTCTGCAGGCTCATCGTCCACCTCCCACCAGTGAGTTGATCACAGCTCGTCCTATCGGTGCGGCGACGGTTCCGCCGACCGAGTTCACACCGTAGTCGCCGTTCTCCACGATCACGGCGACGGCGATCTGCGGATTCGACGACGGTCCGAACGCGATGTACCAGGAGTACGGAGTCTCCGAGTCGCCACCTGCGCTCGTGTCGGAGTGTTCGGCCGTGCCGGTCTTCGACGCGATCGACACCGGCCCACCCGCTCCCGCGGTTGCCCGTTCCGACTCGACCATCATGCTGGTCAGCGTGGCCGCCTGGTCGGAGGTGATCGGTTCGTTGATCGTTGTCGGCTGAGTTGTGCTCAGCGTGCGCAGATCTGCCGATTGCAGTTTATCCACCAGATAGGGCTGCATCCGCACCCCACCGTTGGCGACGGTCGCCGCGATCATCGCGTTCTCCAGCGGGGTCAGGCGCACGTCACGCTGTCCGATCGCCGACTGCGCCAGCGCGGCACGGTCGGGGATCTCTCCGACGGTCGACTTCGCGACCGGCATCGGAATCTCCGGTCCGGCTTCGTCGAGGCCGAAGCGTCGAGCGGCGTCTTTGAAATTCGACGTCGCGTCGGGCATCTTGTTCGTCACCAGGTCGGCGAAGGCGGTATTGCACGAGTACTTCAACGCGGTGACCATCGAGACAGTGCCGCCCGACGATCCCGGGCACGTCTCGCCGCCGTAGTTGGGTAGCGAGATCGTCGTGTCGGGCAGCGGGAACTGCGACGCCGCGGTGAGGCGCACATCCGGCGACACCCCTGCTCGCAGCGCCGACGCGGACGTGACCACCTTGAACGTCGAACCGGGCGGGTAGAGCTGATTGATCGCGCGGTTGAGCATCGGCTCCGAGCCGTTCGGGTCGTTCCACGACGACCAGGCCGTCTCGCGCACCGACTGGTCGTGGCTGGCCAGCTTGTTCGGGTCGTAGCTCGGCGTCGACACCATCGCGAGGATCTTGCCGGTGTTCGGCGCGATCGCGACAACCGCTCCGCGACAACCACCGTTGCAGCCGTTGCGCATCTGGTTGTAGGCGACGCGTTGCAGGCGGGGATTGATCGTCGTCACGACGTTGCCGCCGCGCGGATCCCGCCCGGAGAACATGTCGGTGAAGCGCTGCCCGAAGAGCCTGTCGTCGCTTCCGGAGAGGAATGAGTTCTCGTAGCGCTCGACCTCGGTGCTGCCGTACTGGTACGAGAAGTAGCCGGTCACGGGCGCGAACGCCTCGGCGCCCTCGGGTGGATAGCTGCGCAGGAACTTCAGCCTGCTGTCCGTGGGCACCGACACCGCGATGACCTCGCCACCCGCGGTGATTGCGCCGCGCTGGCGCGAGTACTCGTCGAGCAGCACCCGGTTGTTGCGCGGGTCGGATTTCAGGGGATCGGCCTTGAAGACCTGGATGTAGGTGGCGTTGGCGAGCAACACGATGATCATCACGATGACCACCATCGAGACCCGGCGGATCGGAGCGTTCATGCCTGCCGCACCGCCTGTGTCGGCAGCGACTCAATGGGCTTCGGCGTAGGCCGACGCTTCGTCGGGTCGGGTTCGCGCGCGGCGTTGGAGACGCGGATCAGCAGCGCGAGCAGGATGTAGTTCGCCAGCAACGACGAACCGCCGTACGACACGAACGGCGTCGTGAGACCGGTCAGCGGGATGAGCTTGGTGACGCCGCCGACGACCACGAAGATCTGCACGGCCATCGTGAACGAGAGGCCGGTGGCGAGCAGTTTGCCGAAGCTGTCGCGGACGGCGACACCCGTGCGCAGACCGCGCATCACGAAGATCAGGTAGAGCATCATCACGGCCGTCAGCCCGACCAGGCCGAGCTCCTCACCGATGGTCGCGATGATGAAGTCGGTGTTGGCGAACGGAACGATGTTGGGGCGCCCGGAGCCGAGTCCGGTGCCGAACAATCCGCCGGTCGCGAGCCCGAAGAGGCTCTGTCCCACTTGATAACCGGTGGTGTCGAAGGTTGCGAAGGGGTCTTGCCACACCTGAACGCGCACCTGCAGATGCGGGAACAACTGGTACGCCAGTACCGCTCCCGCGACGAAAAGGGTGACACCGATCGCCACCCAGCCCGCTCGGCCGGTGGCGACGTAGAGCATCGCGAGGATCGTCGAGAAGATCAGCAGCGGCCCGCCGAGGTCGTTCTCGAGGGCGAAGATGCCGATGGTCACCAGCCACGCGATCAGCAGCGGTCCGAGGTCGCGGGCACGCGGCAGGTCCATCCCGAGGAAGTGCTTACCGGCCGTCGTGAACAGGTCGCGCTTGGAGACCAGCAACGCCGCGGTGAAGATGATGATCAGGATCTTGGAGAACTCGCCGGGCTGAATGTTGAAGATAGGCGTGCGAATCCAGTTCTTCGACCCGTTGATCTCCGACATCGACGCCGGCAGGATCGCCGGAATCGCCAAGAAGATCACGCCGCCGAGGCCAAGGGTGTACGCGTAGCGCGAGAGTGTCCGGTGATCGCGGATGAAGATCAGGATCACCGCGAACACGATGATGCCGAGCAACGCCCACAACAACTGCTGATCGGCGTTGTTGGTCTGCTCGGTCGGGCTGATCTCCTCGCCACGCGGACCCGACCCGAGGTCGAGGCGGTGGATCAGCACGAGCCCGATTCCGTTGAGCACGGCCACAATTGGCAACAGCACCGGATCGGCGTGGGGCGCATACCGTCGTACGACGAGATGCGCGATCGCGAACAGCGCCGTGTAGGCGGCCACGTACTTGAGCAGATCCCACGTCAGTGACTGGCTCTGTGCGGCCTGCACGATGATCAAGGCGATCGTCACCACACCGATCGCGAAGATCAGGAGGATCATCTCGACGGTGCGCCCGGTCTGGCGGGCCGGTTCACGCGGCGGCGCGTGCTGGGCTTGTGGATTCGACGGTTGCGACATCTACGGTTCCCGACACGGTCCGTCGTCGAACTGAGGCTGCGCAGGCGTCGAACCGGAAGGGGCGGGCGTCGTCGACGGGACAGAAGTTGTCGATGGGGCCGGACTCGACGGCTCGGCGACCGGCGGCAGCGTGAACCGCGCGGGCAGGGCGGTGTTCGGTGCCGGGCTCGCGGGAGGCGGTGTGCCGGGCGTGGGGGCTCCGGGTGTGGCGCCGGGCGCCGGCGCGGGCTCGGTGGTGGTCGGCGCGGGTCGGCACAGGGGTAGGAAGGTGAGTCGACGTACCCGGTTGCGGGCGTCGTCGAGGTCGACCTTGCTCACCCCGAAGGTGCGGACGGTGTTCACGCTGGCCGAGTCCAGGTCGGACAGGCTCAGCCGACGGCACTCGTCCTTGCTGTCGACCGACTGGAAACTCACGGTCGGGGCGTCGGTCGCGACGTTGGTGACGCAGACCCTCTCCGACGCCTTGCTCGACGAGAAGAACAGGATCTTGTCGGGCGAGCCCTGGAAGATGGTGACCTTGTTGTTGTCTTCGCCGACGTAATACGTGCTGCGCAACAGTCCGCGGGTCAGGAAGAAGCCTGCGATCAGCGCTGCGATGACCAGCGTCACGATGCCCGCAAAAACCCAACGGCCCCAACGACTTCGACGCTGCGGAGGCTCGTTCTCGTCGTCTGTGAGGATCGTCGGACGCTGGGGAGCTGCTGCCGGCGGACGCAGTGCTGCGGCCCTACCGGCCGCGGTCTTGGGATCGGGCGTGTAGTTCTGCTCGGCGTCGTCGCCCGCCGCACCGCCGACGATGGGTCGCGACTCGCCATACTGCGTGTCGACGACGTCGGCCAGTACGACGCTGACGTTGTCGGGGCCGCCGCCGCGCAGTGCGAGTTCGATGAGACGGTCGGCGCACTCCTTCTCGTCGTCGATGGAGCCGAGCGTCTCGGAGATGGTCTCCTCGCTCACGACGTCGGAGAGTCCGTCGCTGCACAGCAGGTACCGATCGCCGGCGCGTGCCTCGCGGATCGTGAGAGTCGGCTCGACCTCCGTACCGGTCAGCGCGCGCATGATGAGCGAGCGTTGCGGATGGGTGTGTGCCTGCTCGGCGGTGATACGACCTTCGTCGACCAGCGTCTGGACGAAAGTGTCGTCGCGCGTGATCTGTGTGAGCTCGCCGTCGCGGAAGAGGTAGCCGCGCGAGTCACCGATGTGGGCGAGCCCGATCCTGCTGCCCGCGAACAGGATCGCGGTCAGCGTCGTGCCCATGCCGTCGAGGTCGGGGGAGCGTTCGACCTGTGCGGCGATGGCCGCGTTGCCGCGGTGGGTTGCGCGGTCGAGGGCGGCGAGCAGATCGCCGCCGGGCTCGTCGTCGTCGAGTGTGCGTAGCGCCTGGATGACCAACTGGCTGGCCACCTCGCCCGCCGCGTGGCCGCCCATGCCGTCGGCGAGTGCGAGTAGTCGGGGACCGGCGTAGAACGAGTCTTCGTTGTTCGCGCGGACCAACCCACGATCGCTCCGCGCGATGTAGCGCAACACCAGTGTCACGGGCGCAACTCGATCACGGTCTTGCCGATACGGATCGGCGTGCTCAACGGGACGCGCACGGCTGTGGTCACCTTCGAGCGGTCGAGGTAGGTGCCGTTCGTCGAACCGAGGTCTTCGACGTACCAGTCGTCGCCGCGGCGCGAGAGCCGTGCGTGGCGTTCCGAGGCGTAGTCGTCGGTGAGGACCAGCGTCGAATCGTCGGCTCGGCCGATCAGGACCGGCTGCTGACCCAAGGTGATGCGCGTATTCGCCAGAGCGCCGTGCGTGACGACCAGATAGCGTGCCGACCCCTTGGCCGTCGCGGATTTTCGACGACGCCGGTCGGCTCCGGAGTAGCGGGAGAGGCGTGAGCCCGACGCCGTGGCGATGTCGGCGCGCAGGGTGCGGATGACCGCGTAGACGAACAACCAGAGGAGGACCAGAAACCCGATACGGGTCAACTGCAGAACCAAGCCCTGCATCTAAGTCCTCACCTCCCCGAGTATCCGTCACTACAAAGCAAGCATCCGTCACTACAAAGTACGTCCGCGTGCCGACGCTTCGCGTGCGACAACGGATCCCGACTGCATCTTATGGGCCAGAGTCCCGATCACCGTCATTCGAAAGTGACAGTTGTGTATCGACGCCGGGCGTCATCAGACGATGCCACGGGCGTCGATCCGGCTAACTGGCAGGTGCAGCGGCCTTACTGGAACCGGACGGTGATGTCCGAATGACCGATGCGGATGCGGTCGCCGTCGGCGAGCTCCCAGCTGTTGACCTGGACGTCGTTGACGGTCGTGCCGTTGGTGGAGTTGAGGTCGGTGAGCATGGCGGTGCTGCCGTCCCAGCGGATCTCGACGTGGCGACGCGAGACGCCGGTGTCGGGGAGGCGGAACTGCGCATCCTGGCCGCGACCGATGACGTTGGAGCCCTCACGCAACTGGAAGGTGCGGTTGCTGCCGTCTTCGAGGAGCAGCGTGATCGCTGCGGGTGCGTAGCCGCCGGGGTGTCCGTAGCCCTGGTCGTATCCGTAGCCGGGCTGCTGTGCGTAGCCCTGCTCATATCCCTGCTGGCCGTAGCCCTGGTCGTAACCCTGTTGCGGGTAGCCCTGGGCGTAGTCGTAGTCCTGCTGGCCGTATCCGGGCTGCTGTGCGTAGCCCTGGTCGTAGCCGGGCTGCTGAGCGTAACCCTGCTGCTCGTAACCCTGCTCGTATCCGTATGCGGGCTGCTGGCCCTGCGCCGGGTAGTAGCCACCCTGCTGTCCGTAGCCGGGAGCCTGCTCGTAGCCCTGTCCGTAGCCGCCCTGCTGGTAGTCGTAGCCCTGCTGGGCGTACTCGTGGCCGTGTTCCTGCTGGCCCTGGCCGTAGCCCCGGGCGTCGTCGTAAGCGGGTTCTGCGCCTCGCCGCTGGTCGTAACCGGGGTTCTGCGTCATGGCTGGGACTCCTACTTGTTGTGGTGCGTGTGGTTGTGGGGGCGGACCGGCAGTCGGCGGCTGGGCTTGCGGCCCCGGGGGCCAACCACGTGCGGCCCGCGGTGGTTCTAAAGCATCGTTACCCGCGCCTGGAGCGGATCCGACCGGACGCGGGCTCGCATCCGGATCGACCCGACCACGGGCACGAAAGATACCGGTGTGCAACGACGGCGATTGGTCGAACTCTACGACGACCTTCCCATACGTCTGCCATCCGTTGTCGGCGATGAAGTTTTCCAGGTGCTTGGAGAACGTCTTGCGGTTCAACTCGTACTCAGTGGCGATGTGCTGGTGGTCGGTCGGGCTGAACAACAATGAGTAGCTGTTCGCCGCCAGCACCGTGCCGTCGCCGAGGCTCTCCAACGACTCCTCGGCCTCGCGCTGCAGGCCGTTCTCGATCTCCTGCGGAGCAACCTGACCACCGAAAACGCGCGCAAAGCCGTCGTCGACGGCCCCCTCGAGCTTGCGCTCGAATCGTTGCAGGATTCCCATCGTCGACCTCCCTTCGCAGCCCTGGTGGCGTGTCGTCGTGCAAGTGACCTTGATTGATGATACCGATACTTACGGCTAACACCGTCTCAGATCAACCGCCGCAGCTTCAACTATGACTTCAGGGTCGGGCGTGATCTCGCTGGTCGAGCTTGTCCAGCCTCGCCCCGATGGTTGAACCGCCCCGCTGGGTCGAGCGCTACCGCCGCTGGTCGAGCCGACTCTCGCTGGTCGAGCTTGTCGAGACCACCCGCCGTCGCGAGTTTTACATCGGCGTCGCATTGTTGCTATCGTTCTCCAGTCGTCGAGCTACCCAGTTCGACGGCATGCCCGCCGGTTTTCGGCGGCCACGGGCGAGTGGCGGAATGGCAGACGCGCTGGCTTCAGGTGCCAGTGTCCTTCGGGACGTGGGGGTTCAAGTCCCCCTTCGCCCACCACGAGCGGTTCAGCTCAATTCGGTACATCAGGTCAGGTTGCGGATATGCGGCCTGACCTTTTGTTTTGTTACGGTCGGTTCTGCGGCTCGCCAGAACCCCAGATTATGGGGACATGCGGGTGTCGTGTCCCGTGCAGTGCGTATGCGGACGATGAATACGGACCGACGAACTTCGGAGATCACGACTTCCGAGCTGGTTTCTCGATGTGGGTGTCGATCAAGAACCCGGCAATTGCAAACCCCGCGTTGACCGCGAGCTTCGCGTGCCGCGGTGCTGGACCAACGGAACCTTTACCGCGACCGTGAGCATCGCTGAGAGCATTGCGCATTCCGGCAAGACCACTGACGACCGTGGTAGCACCGTTGAGGATCTGCTTGATGATCTGTTCGGAGTGCTGGTCGGGCGAGACCTCCATCGCCGAGGCCGCAGCTTTGTACAGCTTTGCGAGGTCCCAGGAGTTGTCGTACGCAACCGACCTTTCGTCGCAGATGTGCTTGCAGACACTCTCCAAAGTTGTGCGAGTAGCGGTGATCGCGCCGTCTGGGTCAGACGTTACCTTGCCCAGCGCGGCCGTCCACGACTTAGTGACTGCCTGCCAGTCCTCAAGTTTTTCCAAGCCTTGGCTGGCTGCTTTGGCGCCCGGCGTCCCATCGGCCAACAGGAGCGAACGGAGTTTCTCGATCTCCTCGTCTGGAGGCATTCCGTACCTGCTGGCACCGTCGTAGCTACAGAGCTCGAGCAGAAAGGTCTTCTGCTGCTGCAACGGCATTGACGTGAGGCCAGCCTGGAAGGTCTGCCACCGTGACATGGCTCCACCACCCCAGCCCTGGTACGGGCCAAGCGCATCCGTGTACTCAGCAAAGATCTCGTGGATCTCTGGACCGCTGAATCCCGTGTCGCGCGCGAACATATCGGTGGCCAGTTTCAGGATGCGGTAGGGCAGGCCGTTCGTCTTGGATGACACGTGCTCATTGTTGGCTACGAATCACTGGATCGCGTGAAGCTCCATGGATTCGGTAGATCGGTGCCCGACTTCCCCCATTCCGTCGGCCGACGCCGATAAGGTTTCTGACCGGGCGGCATGAGGGCAGCCCGTAGGTGAGCCGGAGGAGTACAGCTGTGCGTTTGAGCGCCCACAAGACCGTGAAGTGGACTGTAGCGTCCGCGCCCGACGGGGTTGCTCCTGAGAAGGTCTATTTCGGCCCGGACCCGCACCACCTTGGAGGCTTCCAGGTTGCTGTTGCGCGTGCTGCCTCGGCACCGTCCCGACAAGTGCTTCGCGAACTCTTCATCGCGCGCAAGGGCAAGACGCAGGTCCAGCTCATCGTCGCAATACTCCACGACGAAACCGCCTACTTATTTGGCCCTGACCCTCAGGCGCAGGCCGTTGAACTCCCGATCGAGCAGGCTCAGCGTCAGCTTCAGTCCGTGCTTGCCGAGCCTGACGTGCTGGCCGCGACGGAGCGATACGCAGCCTTCCGGAAGGCGAACGACACCACGGGTGTCGTGGGCTTTACCAACAGCGGTCTGTTTGCGACGCATCACATTACGAGCAATGTCCCGAAGCGATCCGAGTGGGAGGCTCTCGGCAAGAAGGCCGAGCCACTGCTCAGCAAGCGGGGCAAGCAGCTTGTCGAGGCTCTTGGGTTCGGCACGTCGCCAGGGCCAAACGGAACGATGTTGCTTTCGACGGGTGGCCACCCGCCTCGCGCGGTTGCAGTTCTGCTGGACGACTCCGAGCACTTTGACACAAAGACCCAGCGCTTCCAGCTTTCGCCGGTGGCGTTTGGCCTGGCGGTAGCGTCGAAGCGGGAGGTTCCGTGGCTCGTCGTGCTTCGGAAGGATCAGATCAGGCTTTACCCGGGCCGCGACGGTGTCGGCGTTGGGTCCAAGGGCCAGGCTGACACGTTCTTCGAGATTGACTTATCGACCATCGGCTCCGAACTTGCTGCCCTGCTTCCCCTGGTGTTCTCCGCGAACGCACTTGTCGTCAACGGCACTGCGGACGAACTGTTGCGCGACAGTGCCCGTTACGCGACAGAGTTGGGCGCGCGCCTGCGAGAGCGAATTTACGACGAGATCGTTCCTCCTCTCGCGGTCGAAGTCGCACAACGCCTTGCGAAGAACGCGGGTGTGAAACTCGATGCGGATGGACTCGCGCTTGCCTACCGTGTCACTCTTCACATCCTTTTTCGACTGATCTTCCAGGCATATGCCGAGGACCGTGGCCTTCTGCCGTCTGGCCGCAACGAGGGCTTCGACGCAAACAGCCTCAAGACAAACGCCCGACGATTACTTGACGCGGATGCTAGCGACTTCGGAAATTCGTCCACTATCTGGTTCGACCTCGTGCAGGTGTGGAACGCGATCGATCACGGTAACCCGCAGTGGCAGATCCCCGCATATAATGGAGGACTTTTCTCCACGGACCCGGATCGATCGCCCGAGGGCGCACTTATAAAACGAATCGAGTTGCCAGATAACGTGCTCGGCCCAGCGCTCAAGAGCCTTCTCATCGACATAAACAAGGACGGGGTGCTCGGCGCTGTCGACTTCCGCTCGCTTAGCGTTCGTGAGTTCGGCACTATCTACGAAGGTCTCCTGGAGAGTTCGCTCTCTCTTGCCGAGGAAAACCTGACCCTAGACAAGAGCGGTGCATGGGTCCCAGCAAAGCAGTCCGACGAAGTCTGGGCGCAGTCTGGCGAGGTCTACTTCCATACGGCCTCGGGCGAGCGAAAGGCGACAGGGTCGTATTTCACCCCGAAAGTTGTCGTCGACCATCTCATCGAGCGATCAATCGTTCCCGCGCTCGGTGCACATCTGCAGAAGATCGCCACCTACCTCGACAGGGGCGACGCCTCGGCGGCCGGGAGGGAGTTCTTCGACTTCCGGGTAGCCGACCTCGCTATGGGATCAGGTCACTTCTTGGTGGCTGCCGTCGATAAGATCGAATCACTCATGCGCTCCTTCCTTACTGAGCATTCGGTTGTAGCTGTAACTGAGGAATTGCTCCGGTTGGCGGAGGTTGCACGCGACGCGCTTGGCACCGATGACGTCGCCAAGAGTGATGTCGACGAAGTCGGGCTTCTACGAAGGCAGGTCGCTCGACGTTGCATCTACGGTCTTGACATCAACCCGATGGCGGTGGAGTTAGCGCGACTTGCGCTTTGGATTCACACATTCGTGCCCGGCTTGCCAATGAGCAATCTCGACCACGGTTTGGTGAACGCCAACAGCCTTACCGGAATCGGAACTATTGACGAGGCAGTGGATGCACTCGTCGGCACCTCGAGTTCTTTCGACGTCCCCGCGCGAGATCCGCAGAGCCTGGACGACGGTCTGTTCGAACCAGAGGGCTCGCTTTTCTCGAAAACGGACGCACGGCCAGCTCAGCGCGGCGGATACCATTATTGGCTGCGCGGAGTTCTGATGGATTATCTCGATACCGCGAGACCACTCCTTGTTGACATGGCGAATGCATCAGAGGCGAATAAGTCCGAGATAGATGAGGCAGCGGCCTTGCTCGCCCGCGCGCGTGCAGCCGCCGAGCCTGCCAAACGCATCTTTGATGCGGCCGCGGCAGTTCGCCTCGGGCGTTGGTCGACAGAGATCACCAGACCTGAGCACATCACGCGACTAACGGAGTCAAGGGAGCCCGGCGAGATTGTCAAGTCGCTCAAGCCCGCGCACATGCCCTACCTCTTCCCAGAGGTATTTTTGCGAGAGAAACCGGGATTCGATGTCCTTGTGGGAAATCCCCCCTGGGAGGAGTTAATGGTTGAGGAGACCAAGTTCTGGCTGCGTGTGCGCCCAGGCCTATTTGGCCTTTCTCCTGCCGACCTGAAGCGCGAGCTCGCTCGGCTGCGCGTCGAGCGAGCAGACATGTTGCCGACGTTGGAATCCGAGATCGAGACCGTTGAAAATATGCGTCGAGCATTGCTTGTTGGACCTTACCCAGGCCTTGGAACAGGCGATATTGATCTCTATCAAGCATTTGGTTGGCGTTATTGGGAAATGCTGCGTGAATCGGGTGCCGTCTCCATTGTGATGCCGCGCGCATTGTTTAACGTAGCAGGTATGAAGCAGTGGCGTGAGGAAATATTCCGTACCGGAGAACTCGAGACCGTGACGCTCGTCAACAACCGAAAGTGGATTTTCCCAATACACCCGCAATACACCATTGCCCTGGTCACCTTGGTCAAACGACGTCAGCCCAGTTCTGCTGTTCGCTTGGCAGGACCCTTCTTCTCCGAGACGGAATTCGTCGCTGGGCGTAACCGTACGGGCGAGATTGGCACAGACGCATTGACAGCGATGTCGGGATCTACTATTCCACTGCTACCGGGACCGGAATCTGGTGCAGTGCTCACAACAATTAGGCGGGCACCCCGGCTCGACCGTCGCCTGCCGGATTGGGATTTCCGGCCAATGACCGAGTTCCATGCAACCAATGACCGTCAAACGTTCGATGCTGGTGAAGCCGGGACAATGCCGGTTATTGGCGGCGCTGGTTTCGAGATATGGAATTCAACGACGGGCAACGTCTATGCCCTAGGGGAGCCAAGCAAGATTCGAAATGCGCTTCAGGCAAAGCGTCTGCGTCAGGTCCGATTGAAGAGTTCGGCTTTTTATGGTCAATCGCTGGAGTGGGCCACCGACCCATCAACACTACCAATTAATCGAGCGCGCATTGCTTTTCGAGATGTGACGAGAGCGACTGATTCGCGAACTTTAATCGCAGCGTTGATAGCCCCCGAAGTTGCCCTTACCAATAAAGCGCCCTACATATTCACCGGTGTCGGTGGCGCGGTCAAGGAAGCCTATCTATTGGGACTACTTTGTTCAATCCCGCTCGACTGGTACGCGCGCAAGTATGTCGAGCTTGGAATGAACTTCCACATTTTCAAAGGGCTCCCTATACCTGACTTTGTGGAGACCGACCGGCACCGGCGGGTCGCTGTAATCGCAGGTCGTCTCGCGGCAACGGACCAGCGGTATGGACCCTGGGCTGACGAGGCAAAGGTGCCGGTGGCCTCGGTCCGATCTCAGGCTGAGAAGGAGAGTCTGGTGGCAGAGCTCGATGCAGTGGTGAGCTTGATCTACGGCTTAACGGAGGATCAGGTCGAGCATGTATTTGCAACTTTCCACCGTGGTTGGAGTTTTGAGGCCCGTCTCGACGCGGTCATTACTCACTATCGAGAGTGGAAGGGCAAGGCATGACGCAGCTTCCCGACTTTGCGACCAATCACGCATCGACTGAAGCGGGGCTCACGGTTGCTGACAAAGTCAATGAACTGTTCTGTCTGCTGCGTGAGAACAAAGTGACTGCCCCCCCGATCGCCATCGCGACGGCCTACGTCAACCCAGCGGGGTTCGCACTCCTGGCTGACGAGTTGGAACTGGCACCTCGAGTTCGGCTGTTGCTCGGCGCTGAACCTGAGGAGGAGTCTGTTCGGGCGATCACCTCTGGCGACTCGGATCAGGACGCGCGCCGCGATGCTGCGATTGAACACCACCAGGCGTGGCTGGAAGCGGAACGCGACACAATGGGCTTCGCTCGTGTTCCTACCGCCGAGGCGAAGCGGATGGTCGAGTGGCTGAAGAGCATTGACGTCGAACAAAATCGAAGAGTCGAGGTGCGTCGCTATTCGGGGGGCTTTCTGCACGGGAAGACGTACCTTGTCGAGGACAGTGCGGCGCAAGCCGCGATTGCGGGGTCGTCGAATATGACTTACGCGGGCCTCGCCCGCAATGCGGAGTTGAATCTTGGCACGGGTGGTGGGACGAGTGCGGCCGGGAAGGTGCGGGAGTGGTTCGAGCACTACTGGTCACAGAGCGACCCGTATGACCTCGCTGAGCTGTATGGCCGCCTGTGGGATCCGCATACGCCGTGGGGGGTCTACCTTCGGATGCTTTGGGAACTGTATGGCGAGCATCTCGATTCCGACGAGAACCCTGAACCCCACACGCGCCTTGAGCTGACGCGCTTTCAGGCGGATGGGGTGGTGCGTATGGAGCGCCTTCTCGATGAGCACGGCGGTGTCCTGGTCGCCGATGAGGTTGGCTTGGGAAAGACGTACCTTGCGGGCGAGGTCATCTACCGAACAGCAAACATCAATCGGCAGCGGGTGCTCATCGTCGCGCCGGCCGCGCTGAAATCGTCGATGTGGGAACCGTTCTTGGAATCCTACGACTTCAGCCGCTGGGTGAAGGTCTACTCCTACGAGGAGGTACGCAACCGCCTCGACCCGGACAGAGGGCCGATTGACACGTTCCTCCAAGAAGTTGCGGACTATTCACTCGTCGTCATCGACGAGGCGCACAACCTGCGCAACTCGGGAGCCCGGCGTTCAGGTGCAGTGGACCGCGTCATCACCGCTGGTGGGCCCAAACGCGTTGTGTTGCTCACTGCTACGCCTGTCAATAACTCGCTCACCGACCTCGAAACTCTGGTGAAGTACTTCATCCGCGACGACGCCCGCTTTGCGGCCCTGGGTATCCCGAGCATCCGCGAGTACATCAAGCACGCGCAGGCCATGGACCCCGTCAATCTGACACCCGAGCATCTGTTTGACCTGATGGATCAGGTTGCGGTGCGTCGGACCCGAAAGTTCGTCAAGGAGCATTACGCCAACGAGCTGATCCGGGGCGCGGATGGGCAGCTGACCACTCTGAGGTTCCCGCAGCCCAAGGTTCGCCGGATTGACTACGACCTCAACGATGACGGCCTGGCGCTCATTGACGCGATGGTCTACGCGCTCGACGACCCGACCGATCCACACGCCTCACGTGCGTGGGAAGAACGCAGTCGTGATCCGCAGCGGCTGATGCTCGCACGCTATCTCTCCAGCATGTACACGGTCGACCACGACTTGCAGGAATATCAGATCACCAACGCAGGCTTGCTTCGGTCTGGTCTTCTCAAGCGATTGGAGTCCAGTCCGCAGGCGCTCTACGCGTCTCTGGAGAACATGATTGCCTCCCACGAGAGTTTCCTGGAGGCGCTTGGAAAGGGCTTGGTTCTCAAAGGCGAGGCGCTGAGTGAGTGGGTCTCCTCCGACTCTGACGACCTCGACGCCTTCGTGGCCGAGTTCGATAACGACGAACAGATAGAATCGGTCGACGGCTACCACCTCACCGAACTTCAGGGTGACGTCGAGTCCGACGTCGCTTTGCTCGGTGAGCTGCGAGATCTCGCCCACGTTGTGATCGAAGGTGTCGAGCCCAAGATTGAGCAACTCATCGGGGAACTGACGACGATTGCGGCCGACGCGCAGCGTGTCGACCCGCGCGGTCTCTCGCATGCCGACCGCCGGAAAGTCATCGTCTTCTCGGCTTTCACCGACACGATCATCCCCATCCACGACGCCGTCGTGGAAGCAATCGAATCAGCGCCAGCTGGCTCCCCATTGGCCGACTACCGTGCTCGTATCGCCCCGCCAATCATGGGTTCCTACGCCAAGACCCACGAACGCGGAGCAACCGGCGGCGTCGACCAAGGAGGGCGGGCGTCCACTATCGCCGGCTTCGCACCCGCGACCGCTGGACCTCGAAACGCGAATGGCGAGCCAGCGGCGAAGGATGAGTTCGACATCCTCTTCACCACTGACGTGTTGTCTGAGGGTGTGAACCTCCAACAAGCCGGGCAGATGATCAACTACGACCTGCCATGGAACCCCATGCGAATCGTCCAGCGACACGGTCGTGTCGACCGCATCGGCTCCAAACACGACTACGTTCACTTGGGACTCTTCTTCCCGGCCGAACGCCTCGACGCCCTGCTGGACCTAGAGGCACGTCTGGAAGCAAAGCTGGCGCTAGCCGACGCGGCTGTCGGGGCGGGGAACGTACTCCCGGGCCGCGGACCAGGACACGAAGTGAATCTCACCGACGACCAAGTCGTCGACGAGTTCGAGAAGCTGCTCGACGCCGGTGGATCGAGTGCCTCACTGTCCGGCGAGGAGTACCGTCGGCGACTGTCCAGTGCGTTCAACATGGACCCGCTGCTGAAAGCCGACATCCTCAGTCTCCCTTACGGATCGGGTAGCGGATTCGTGAACCCCGTGGTGAACGGCAACGGCTACGTCTTCTGTATCAAGATCGGAAAGAGTCCGAAGCCCTGGTTCAGATACGTGCCGGTCGACGACGACTGGTCGCTCCGCCACAACGACGACGGCCACCCACTGATCTCTTCAGACACCCTGCTGTCCCTCCGCGTCGCCGATCCACAAAACGCCAGCGCTGATAGATGGCTCCCTGACGGGGTCTACGACCACGCCTTCGACGCGTGGGAGGTCGCGCGCGACAGCGTCTACAACGTCTGGCAGGAGCTAACCGACCCGAACGCGTTCCAACCCGACCTGCCACTGTCCTTCCGGGACGCATACGCACTCGTGTTCAAGAGAGGTGGATACCTGGGCAGGGACGCTCAAATCGCGCTCGCCAATCGCCTACGCAGCGTCCCCTCCGCCAAAGTGTCGCGCCAGGTCCGCGGGGCAATCAACCAAGGTCGCACTGACGAGGAACGCATCAAGCTCATCACCGAGGTGCTCGACGAGGCCGGAATCAGCGCACCACCGCCACGCGAACCCCTCCCCGATGTCGAGAAGCACGAAGTCCGCCTCGTGACCTGGCTCGCCGTGAAAGGTACACGGGCACTTGAGGAGACAGCGCGGTGACCTTCGATCCACGCCACTCCGTCGATCAAAGCCTGCACCACCTCGCGCAGCGACTCGACCCGATCATCGGCACCAAGTTGGCACCCAGCCTCGGTGGCCTTCCATGGCCGACAGTCCTGAGTGAGCTCGACAAGATGAAGGGCAAACCACCCAAGTCATACTCTGCGGCTGACCTACAATCGCAACTCAGAATGATCACCGAACGCCTCGGCAAACTCGGGTTCCCGTTCGACGATCACACACGCCTGGTCACCACACTTGGCAACGAACTGCGGATTGTCCGAAACCGGTGGGCACACCACGATGACCTGACGACATTAGATGCCTGGCGCGCAAGTGATTTCGCGGTACGACTCCTCGAGCACTTCGGCGACGACCAGGGTGCCGCTGATGCGCGAAAGCTGCGTGACGAAGCCTTCGACGCCTTGGTTGAGGCGAAAGTTATCGCTGAGCACGTCGCTCCGACGCCTCCGCAACCACACATCGAGGCGCCGGAGCCCGATGCTGAAGGTGAGCAGGACTCGGACGTCGTCCACCCGGACCCTTCCGTGTTGAAGCGCTCCGATTCTGCGAGCACCCCAACCATCGGCTCCGGCCGGTCGGAGTTCGAGCCATGGACAGTCGTAGTGGTCGGCGACGTCGATATCCTCGACGCCTTGCCGAAAAAGGTCGCCAAGGAACAGGTCCGTGCTGTCGCAACCGAGATCGCCGAGTTCGAAGGCCCCATACACCTCAACCGGCTCGCCCAGCTCACAGCCGCATCCTTTGGAGTCCGACGGCTTTGGCCGGCGCGCGAGAAGAAGCTGACCTACCAGATCAAGCAGACCGGGCTGGTCATCGATGATGACGAGTGTGTCTGGCCAACCGATCTCGATCGAGCAACATGGACAGAGTTCAGGCCCAACAACAGCACTGTCGAACGACCCTTCACCGAGATCAGCCCAGCTGAGATCGCCAACGCAATGCGCTTGCTTCGAGCCGACAACCCGGAGATCAGCGACGCCGACCTCGACGCTGCGACCCTCCGAACCTTCGGACGCAAGCGCAAGACAAAACAGTTCACTGCCCACCTCGGCCACGCCCGCAAACTGGTATGAGGCGAACATCTGCAAATCGAAGTCGGTGGAGTCCCGCGACGATTCCCCGCCCTAATTGGAGTGAAGAATGATCAAATCGGTTGACAATGTTCCGGTGTATACCCTGCTCAGCCCAGAGAACGCCGTTGTGTATCGCGTACCGACCTACCAGCGAGAATACTCCTGGACCAAGCAGCAGTGGGATGACCTGTTCGATGACTTCCTCGACACAGTAGGTGACTCGGGGCACTTTCTCGGGACAATCATCTGCGTCAATCAGACTGAAAACTCCACCAAAGAGACCGTGCTTGAACTCATTGATGGGCAGCAACGGATGACGACGCTGTCGCTGTTGCTCGCGGCCATTCACGGTTGTCTGGAGTCCCATCGCGTTGAACTCGATGAGGACGACCTAACAGATTTGACAAATCTCCGACGTCAACTGATCCTTCGATACCCGATCCGAGCGCGGCTGCGGCCGCAGAAGCAGAACTCTAACTACGAGGACTATCTGAACGCTCTGTCTCGGGTGGGGATCGACATCGAGGCCCCAAAGGTAAAGAATCTCGGAAACCGTCGAATTATGCGGGCCTGTAATCACTTTCGGAACAGAATCGAATCCCGCGCCGACGACACGGGCGAGAGTGTCGTTGAGGTCGCACTCGACATGCTTGGGCGCGCCAAGAACGCCACACTCGTCAAGCTCGAAGTCGAAAGCCAGTCTGATGCTTTCGTGCTCTTTGAGTCGCTGAACAACCGAGGAATGCCGCTCACGCCCATCGACCTGATTAAGAACAACCTGCTGTCGTCAGCGGATAAGCAGAACGATCTAGACACGGACAAGGTGTTCGCGCGATGGAACGACTTGCTCGCAGATCTCGGAGACGACTACACGAACCAGGAACGATTCTTCCGGCAGTACTACAACGCGTTCAAAGCGACGCTCCCGCAGGTCTCGAAAGCTCCGGTTGCGACCAGAACCAACCTAATCCGTATCTATGAAACCCTCATCGGCGCCGGCCTTACCGCGTTCTTGGAGGAAGTGAAGGCAGCTGGTGATGTCTACAAGCGCATTATCGGCAATTTCGACGACGAAGACGTACCTACCGACTTAGATGTCGCGCTCCGCGCACTGTCCCGCGCCCAAGGATCACCGTCTCACATACTGATGCTGTACCTCATGCTGCGGCGCGATGAACTTGAACTCTCCGAAACCCACCTCGGCACGATCAGTCGCTTGTTGGCAAGCTTCTTCGTCCGACGCAACCTCACCGGAACCCCACAGACTTACACCTTGCAGGCGCTCTTCATGAGCATCATTGACCAAATCGAAGACATGCATGGTAGCGACATTGAACAATTTGTCGGGAACTCGTTGCGAGAGGTGTCAGCCTCCGACGACGCATTCCTGGAGAAGCTGTCCGGACAGATCTACGACGAGAACGCCGACGTTGCCCGCTTCGTCCTTGTGTCCCTCGCCGAGGACGGCTTCACGAAAGAATCATGGAAGGATCTGTGGGAGCGAGAGCGGAACCACTACAAGTGGACGATCGAGCACATCCTTCCTCAGGGCAGCAACTTGCCTTCCGAGTGGGTTCAGATGCTAGGAGGCGATAGTGAGACCGCCAACGATGTCCAACAGCGCGTCGTCCACACCCTCGGCAACCTGACCATCACCGGGTACAACAGCAACCTCGGCAACCGATCATTCGAATACAAGAAGACGCGCACTGATGGGAAAGGAAACCCAATCGGCTTCAATAATGCACTAAGCCTCAATGCGGACGTCGTCGGTGCAGATGAATGGACGGAGACCGAGATCACCGCTCGGACAACGGTCTTGGCACAGCGCACGCTTGACCTATTTCCAATCTGAGATGGACGAGAATCGACCAGATGAACCGCTCGAGGAATCAATGAGGCAGTGCGAAGCACAGCGAATCAGGGGATGGTTCTATCTGCCGGAGGCACCCGATAGCCGGGTCCCCGGGATTCTTTCGTGGGAGCCCTCCGAAGGCGCAATACTGGAACTGATCGGGGGCTTCTCACCCGAGCCCGAGTATCGAAAGAACCCCGACGGCGGCGGCTACGTCAGCGACCAGATAGTAGGCGATGTCCGGACCGGAACCATATTCGGTGAGTCGGATTCCGGACAGAGCCTATCGATCTGGGATGCGCAACGAGGCAACTACACGGCCGGGATGTCGGGGCAGGTACGCGAGGAGTTTTGGGAATCCTCCTGGGTGTGCGTTGGCGCCCACATCGGCAGTCCCCAAGACCAGGTCTTCTCCCAGGCGACGATCGCGCTCGACGAGCTCTACTACCTTACTGATGACGCTCGATTCTGTGCGCCGAAGTGGGCCCAGATCGAAGGGGTCGAGAACCCTGGCCAGCGACTCGAAAACGGCACTTTCCTCACGCCCTACGTGCTGCCTGTTATCGGCGGTTATCGCGGCGAATGTGTTAGCGCTGAGACCGCAGGGTCACGGCAAAGTCGGTATAGGAACAGCCTGACCAGCTGTTACGTGTGAGTTTGGTGTGACCGGTGTGTCGTGTGGGGCGAGCATGACCAGGTGTTCGAGGATGGAAGTTCTCACACAATCACCTGTCGAAAGCTGGTCATGCTCGCCCGTTCAGTGTCCCCTATCCATGTCATCGATGACAGCGACCCCCTGCTCGGCGAGTTGGCCGAGGTGCCCGCTGCACCCCGGGAGATCGTCGACGCGTTGGCGACCATCCCCGATCCGCGCAAACGGCGCGGCGTCCGACACCCTCTCCTGGAAATTCTGGTCGTCGCCGCCACCGCGGTACTCAGCGGCGCCCGGTCGTTTTCTGCGATCGGCGATTGGGCCGCCGATGCCGGCGTCGAGGTCTTGGCCGCGCTCGACTCCAGTGCCGGTGTGCCCTCGGAATCAACAATCCGCCGCACCCTCGAACGCGTCGACGGCGACACCTTCGACAAGATCGTCAACTCGTGGATGGGATTGCAGTTCAGCAGTATTGACGGTCGACGGATCGTTGCAGTCGACGGCAAGACGTTGCGCGGTAGCGTCGATGACGCTGGGGATCGACCGCATCTGCTCGCCGCGATGGATCACGAGTCGGGAGCGGTGATCGGTCAGGTCGCGGTCGGCGCGAAGACCAACGAGATCCCCAAACTGATCGATCTGCTCGACCCGATCGACATCACCGACATGGTCGTCACCGTCGACGCGCTCCATACCCAACGCGCGACAGCCGACTACATCGTTGATCGCGGCGGGCACTTCGTGATGTGTGTCAAGCGCAATCAACCCACCCTCTACGATCAGTTGAAATCGTTGCGGTGGAACAAGATCGGCAGCTACACGACCACCGATACCTCTCGTGGCCGACGCGTCACCCACACCATCAAAGCTGTGGAAGTGCCCGCCCAGATGGTCGGATTCGACCACGTCGGCCAAGTCATCCAGATCCGCCGCACCCGCACCATCAAAGGCAAACGAACCGTCGAAATCGTCTACCTCATCAGCGATCTCGACATGCTCGCCGCCCAACCGCACCTGATCGCCGACTGGGTACAGGGCCACTGGGGTATCGAGAACCGTCTGCACTACGTGCGCGACGTGACGTTCGGCGAGGACGCCTCCCGTATCCGAACAGGCGCCGGACCCCGGGTGATGGCCACGCTGCGCAACCTGGCCATCGCCATCCTGCGCAACGCCGGACATACCAACATCGCTGCGGCCCTACGTCACACCGCCAGAGCACCCGAACGAGCCATAAAACTACTCCTCACCAGCACTGAAAGGACTTTGCCGTGACCCTGGCTGAGACCGATGACTCCCGGTACTCGGTCAACACCAGAGCTACTCGACCGTGGATCAGTGCCGCGACCGAGGCTTATCCGGATCTCAAGCTCGCCTTCATGAGGCGCAACCAGCGGCGGGGACCGGTGATCGAACTCAGCGTCGGTGCGAATGTAACCCATTCGCCTCCCGGACGACACCGCAGCTGGCAGCGCCGCGGATTTCGTCGACCGCACGGCGCCCGTCCTTGATCTCATTCGCTTGGCGACATTCAGCACGGCCGACGTCGAGGCCATCGCGCTAAGAACCACCGAAGATGAGGACGTTTCCCTTCTGTCGCGCATTGGGGAGCCCGCGAGTCCTGAAGAATCGCATGAGCCCGGCGCTGTGGTCTTCGACTTTTCGGACGTCACCCTCGATTCCTACCTCCAGACGAGGCAGAGGCTTACCGGCAGTCGTCAAGCCGGCTATGCGTGGAGCGTAATGATCGGGCACTGCGGGTACTCGGCCAAGTTCATTGAGCAGTACGTCAGCCAGGTGCTCGCAGCTGCGGAGGGTTTCCACACATGGTGCCTCATGGGCGGAGATATCGAGCTCAAGTCACGTCTGAAGGCGTTGCACGACATGCTCCCCGCTGACGTGCAAACGCGATTGGGTCTCGATGTCGGGCACTGGGCCGACTGGGCAGTGTGGGCCAGAAATCATGTCGCGCACGGCGGAAGCAAGAGACAGCGGTTCATCGAAGACAGCATGGAGATCTTGGCCGTCGGGAAGTCGGTCCACCTCGTGACGTACCTCGTCGTGCTATGCAAACTAGGTGTGCCGGTCGAGAAGATTGTCGACGCTCTGAATAACCACCCACGTCTCCGACCGATGGTGGCGTACTGCGAAGTTGTCAACAAGGTCCAGGGGCCACCAAAGCTCTGAAGGCTGGCGGCAAGACGACAATGATCGCGATTTCGAATCGGTAAGGAGTTCTATGCCACCGCGCATTCATCGGCTGCAGGTCAAGAACCTGCGGTCTGTCGGAGCCGAGAAGATCGTGATCGACTTTCCAGAGCAAGGGACCCTCACGCTTCTCGGGGAGAACAACGCCGGAAAGAGCAACATCACTCGCGCTCTCGACATCCTGTTTGGTGAGATGTGGCCCGGCAGTAGGCAGTTGGATGAACACGACTTCCACGGCCGCGATAGCGACGGGTTGGATGTCCAGATTGCAGCACAGGTCTCAGGCGTGCGCTGCCCTTACTGTTCTGGCAATGTCAAATGGCTCAAGTGGAAACACGATCTGGGAGCACCCGGGCCCAATGGAGATCCCGTAACTTACTCGTTTGTCTGCGGCAGCGACTATTGCGACCGCACCTTTCCAAAGCGGGAAATGCGGACAGCCCTGTCCGCGGCGGTACTCGATGCCGATCGTCGCCTCGACTACCAACTGAGCTACGCCAGCAAGTTCACAATGCTGTCGAAGCTGATGCGTCGATTCCATGAGCGGTTGCTTTCAGACGCGGCGCGGAAGGAGCAACTCGCGAACCTGTTTGCTCAGTTGCTGAAGGAGTTTGGAGGAGTCCCTGAGTTCGCTGCCTTCCAACGTATCCTCGCCGACACTGCAGCCGACTTCGGCCAAAGCCTTCCATACCGATTAGACATCGACTTCAGCGCATACGACCCCAGCAACTTCTTCCGATCGCTGCGTGTCCAGCCGAAACTGACCGACGAGATCAGGAGCTTCGATGAGCTCGGCACCGGTCAGTCCCAAATCCTTGCGCTCGCCTTCGCATACGTCTACGCGGTAGCGTACGGGCAGTCCGACGGCACAATCCTTGTCATCGACGAGCCCGAAGCGAATCTTCACCCACTAGCTCAACGGTGGCTTGCGACTCGGCTCGGCGATCTCGCTACCACTCCTGGTCTGCAAGTCGTCATCACCACACACTCACCATACTTCGTGGACCTGTCCCGGCCGGAGAACATCGTGCTCGTCAGCAAAGGCGCGGATGAGGCTACCCGCGCTGTTCAGCGAACCCGAGATGGTCTGCGCGACTACTGTATTCAGCGAGGTGCAGACTCCGAAAGAACGCAGGCCGATACGCTTGGTGCGTTCTACTCAGCCTCTGCCACGACTGAGATCGTCAGCGGCCTGTTCGCGCGCCGGTGTGTGCTTGTGGAAGGTGCGACCGAATCACTGGCTCTTCCAGAGCTTCTCAAGGCTGGCGGGATGGACGTTCTGAAGGAGGGTATCGCCATCATCTCAGTCGAGGGCATCGGAAACATTGCCAAATGGCACCGCCTCTACACCGCGCTGGGAATTCAGTGCTACTGCATCTTCGACACCGACTCGGACAAGGCAGGTAAGGACGCCGAGGACCTCACGCGGAAGCGCATCGACATCATGAGGGCCTTGTGCCGAGACCCGGATCGCGGTGCTGCACAGAAACAGTCGACTGCACCGATCTTTGTCGAGCATGACTATGCCACGATGTCTCCTAACTTCGAGGGCGCAGCAAAGCGGTTGTTCGGCGAAAGCTGGACCACCCTGCATGATGATGCGGTCGCCTCAGTTGGTGAATCGAAACCGCTGCGAGCACGATACGCCGCTCAGCGGCTCCCCGCTTATGCCTACCGAAATGGCGCGTCTCCGGTTCTCGACAGCCTTGTCGAGGCTATTCGTGGGACGGGCGCCTCCGAAACGACATCGAGTAGCTGAACGCGATCTAGATCTAGATTCAGAAGACCGACGCGCGGACGCACACGCAGTCACAAGAGGTGCCCCAGACTTGCTTCCTGGCTTGCGGACGTCCTGCGTACGCCGAAGGCTTTATAGGACGGATAGATTAGGTACGGGCAGGGGCGCAAGGTGGCGGGCTAGGATGATGACGGCATCCCATGGTCGGGCTTCGTCAGTTCCAGACTTGCAAGGTGCTTCTGTAGGCGCTTTGCCATCGGCATGAACGTTGCGAAGGTGAGTCCGCCAGAGAACACCGCTCCGATCACGGGCACGGCCTTTGCTACGGCGCCAGCGTAGACGCGCTTCGTCATACCGACGCCGAGATAGGTCGCGACCTTCTTCACCACGGGATACAGGGTTCCCTTGGTTAGCGCCTGTTGCGGCAGCTTCTTCACCACCTGGCCTGCCATCAAGGCAGACACTTTCGACACTCCGACCTGGGCAAGGTGGACGCCGAACATGACGCCGACAAACAGAGTGAGGATTCCCTCTGTGGCTTCGTCAAGGCCATCGTCGCTGTCGGCGAACAGATCGGGCCAGCTGTAGATGTACGCCAGTTTCTGTGCAACACGTAGGACGTGGCCGAAGTACTGGGCGAGGTCGGCGGGCACGGTACCGAACATTGCGAGTCCACCCGGGATTCCCGCAGCGGTCGACAGCGCGGTGGCCTTGCTCGTCTCGTACTTGATCGAGGTGTTTGCGACTGCCGTAATCACCTTGGTCGGTACGCCGGCCTCTGCGGGGCTTGTGGAGATCGCGCGCGAGATCTGGTCGTCGGTGCAATACCTTTTTAGCGCCGCTCGGAGGTATGCCTCACGGTTGATCCGCACACCCGGGAGCTGCGCTGCAGCCTCCAGCGTCTGCGTGAACTTCGATCCGGGCTCGACCTGTTTGTTCGCGGTCATCATTCGACGAACTTATAGCACCAGCCCGACAGAGAGGCAGGCTCTGTGTTAGCGCTCTGGTCCGCCGTAACGTGCAAGATGCCATTCGGCGTGCGCCAATTGTCGACGAAGCGCATCGACAGTGTGGCTGCGCTTACCAATAGTTGCGATCGAGCCCCGAATCGCGTCGACCTCGCGGAGAAGGGCGCGCCGGTTGGATGAGTAACTCTGCGAGCAGCTTCGCGAGCAAAACATGGGGCGGCGGCCAGCAGAGTGCTCCGGGTAGGTGCAAGGCTCTGCGCAGTTCGGATGCATGCATGACGCGGTTTGCGGATAAAGCCTGCGTTGCGACAGCAGCTCGTCGGGCGCGGTAACTGGTTTCAGGGAACGAATGCTCATGGCACATCATCTACGCGCGGCCTCCGACACTCATGTCGAAGAACGCGCCTCTCCTGTGGGTTTGCGTGTGTGGTGAGGCCATTCTAGCGGATCAATAGCGCACCGCACAGGGTCTGGAACTCAATAGATTCGCTTGCGACACGCCGAATGTCTGCGAATCAATAGCGGGGGAGTCGGGGTATGTTCACAACGTGCCCTGGAACTTTGGGGGCGGGAGTAGACGTCGCTCCAACGACGTCCACCCCCTTCGGGCACCCGCTGATGAAAGGTGACCCGCGTGGTCAATCGTAGTGCCATCGCTCTCGCGGCTCGCGCTGCCACTGAGGCAGCGCAGGAGGTTGCGTTCGAAGCATGGTGGTCTCCGCAGACGGGCGTTCCGCCGCCCCTAGCAGTTCTTGATCCTCTGATTCGTTGACGCATCCGCGTCTCGAGTAACCGGAAACATTCGAGTTCCGGTGTGCCGTGGGAGGGCCGGATTGCCGCCGGCCCCCCACGGAGCGGCAGAACGCCGCATTCGACAACCCACCAGTCACATGGAAGGACGTCATGTCTATTTCAGCGTGCCCTTGTCGCGAACTCAAGCCCATCCGCATCGTGTCGATCGGAGGATGGTGATGGCGCGGCACGCGGGCGGCCCCGCGCCCCGCATCCTCGACGAGCCCCGCACCGCCTCGGTGGAGGCTACTGCCCCTGAGCGGCAGGTCGTTCCGATCTCAGTCGACGGACTCGACCTGGATCGGCTGAACCGGTTGCGGGAAATCCGCATCCGAGTTCGCAAGGGCGACAGAGCAATCCTGCCCGAAGCCCTGGAGCAAGCGGCGCGACTGCAAGCTATGCGCCCGTTCACGTCGAAGGCAGTGGATCACGATACGGTTGCCGGACTCGTTCGGCTGCTGATCGCCTTCTATCAAGCCAACGGCGTCGTCGACCCCCGCCGTGCCTTGCGCCGACCGGCAGTGGACCGATACATGGAGCAGCACGGCCGCCCCACGCAGCGCACAGTCCGCTACTACTTGTACGCAATCGGCAGACTCCTCTATCCGGGCGAGTACCCGTCCGCACATACGGGATCGTCACCCAGGTCGCCACTGACAGCAGCAGCGAGCGATGCTGACGTTCGCACGCTGTACAACCTCGCTCCTACGTTGGGAGACAAGGGAAGTCGTGTGCTACTGCTGATGCTCGATATCATCCTCGGCTCGGGAGCGCGCGTATCGGAACTGAAGACTCTGCAATGCAAGGACTTCGACGACGTGGACGTGTCCGGTGAGAACGTTCTTGTTATAACGCTGGGAGCAGCGAAGGACGCTCCGCGTCGCGTGCCCGTCCTCGATGCAGCACGGGCCGATCGATTGCGGGGGTTGGTCGCAACCGCTCCGCACCCGCACATCTTCGCTGCGGGCCGCACGCCCAAGGTGGAGCGCAATGCTGCGAATCGAATCAACAGCGACCTGGACACGCGCGGCTTGACTGTTCGCGTCGACCCCAACGCGCTGCGGCACAAGTGGATGTTGGAGCAAGCTGTCGTCTTGCCGCTGGCCGACTTTTCGACAGTGGCAGGAATTGTCGACGTGCGTGGGATTCGCGAACTTATGGGGACACAACAGTGCGACGTCGATCGCCATGTACTCCTTCACCAGATGCATGCCCTCCGCGATCACCGATTGGAATCCTGACATGGCCGTACATCCCCATCACAACCAGCCAGCCTGCACCTTCTCCGACGATGTCTTCAACGAAGCCCTTCTCATCGTGCGGGGGTCAGACGCCGAGGAACTTGTTGGGTCCTGGCGACGCGAACGTCGTCCGGGGCAGGGTGGACGACGAAGGTTGCCATTTACAGTCGCAGCGTTCGTGGCTGCGCTGGCGTGCTGCATGCTCCTTGGTCTGCCGCGAACAATCGCTCAGGTCTTCCGGTGCCTCTCGGACTTCACCCCAGAGCAGTTGGAGAAGGTAGGCATGCGAGAGGACAGCTTTGCGGACCTGCGGGTCAACTACAAGAGGGGGTTGGCAAGCTTTCGAACCTGGCTAGAGACGGTCTTCGCGTGCGTCGATCCTGCACCAGAGCAACCGTTGCGGCGTGAGGATGTTGCAGTCACACGAGGGCGCACCAAAGCTCTGACACGGGAGCAGCGTGCCGCCAATGAACTCGCGGAACAGCGACTGACAGAGCTCAGCAACGCGATCGTGGTCGCCCCGATTGATCGCACTCTGCTGGAGGGTGCACGCGGCGACCTGGTTGTCGACGGAATGAAACTTGAACTCGCCGGTCACACCTACGGCCTCGGCAACCATCCGGGGAAGCAACGTGGCGCTGCTCATTACGGCGCGCTCCAGGCGATCGAGTCCAATAGTCGTGTCGATTCCCAAGGTAAGAAGATCATCACGGATAGTGGATGGCGTCTGGAAGTCACCGCGGTCTCGGCTATCGGTCCCGCCGACGCGCTGCACAGTACGCCCACTGTGTTCACCGGCATCGCCGTCCACCGCCCCTCATCTGGTTCGTTCGATGGACTCGACACTGCCGTCCGGTTCCATCGAGTGAATGGCTTTGACCAGCGCAAAACCGGCAACGCGCGCCTACCGTTGATCACCTGGGACAAGGGCTATACCGACGAGCGGATGGGACAGTGGCAAGTCGACAACGGCTATGCAGGCGTCTTCCGCTACTCAGAAGGTTGGACGGATCGTGTGCTCGTCGCGGTCGGCACCCGACCGGGTGAGGTCGAGCTTCTCGGTCCCGTTCAGGTCGATGGAGTCTGGTTCTGCCCAATGGTTTCGCGCCTCACCGAAGGCCGGTCAGAGGTCTCACCGCTGCGCGTGTTTCGCGACTCCGAGAACCCAGAGCTCTATGACCAGTGGGAGGCGCACGACACGTGGCTCAAGGAGTATCTGCCGCTGGCCATGGGAGTGAATCGCCGGGCGTGGATCGCAACGCGAAAGCAGGACGCCCGAGCACCATCGCTCCACCAGCGCGGGCCGTCAAGATGGAGTTGTCCTGTCCAGCATCTTTGGGCAACGTCAGGTGCACGCGCTGGCACAATCCCGCGACCGAGGGGCGAGTCGACCTCGCCGAGCTGGCGCCCGGCCCAGACGTGCCCGACTACCGGTGCTGTCGTCGCAAGTCTGTGACTGTCACCCTCACTGAGAAGCAGGTGCGGCTGCACCAGCATTCGCAATTCATCCCGCTCTCCTGGGAGCACGCCATCTATTACGAAGCCGCTCGCTCGCTCACCGAGCAGCGCTTCAATATCGTGAAGTCGCGTGCCGTCGCTGGCCTAGACAACCTAAAGATCGGGCCTCGTCGGGAGGCACTGGTGAGGATCATCATTGCAATGGCATTCGCTGTCGCGAACCTCCGCGAGATCCAACGGTTCCGCGAGAGGGGACCCGCGGATGGCGAATCGATCGAGCGACAGTGGGCACGGCTCCGCAGGGACCTCAGTCGCGAACCGGCGCGCACACCACCACGCACCTGAGTTTCCGAAACGTGGACTAGCCATAGACGAGCCCCGGCCTACTCGGCTGGGGCTCGTTTGTGTTCTCGTGTCGGCGAAACCACCCGGAGATTTAGGTACCCGCGCAAGTCCCCTGACCTCGACGGCGCCTGGCCCGCTACTTCCACCGACATTTATGGAACCGCACGTCACCGAACCTGCGACGCTCGGCAGAATCACAGGGCCGATTGGGCACAGGTCAGAACCGGCACGGCAGCCCGTGAAATTCCCCGGAGATCGCGTCAAAATTCCCCGGACCCCGTTGGCAGGCAGCCGTGCTGAGCGGCCAACCTGAACTGCTCACCACGAGCGGTTTTCACAATTAGCGGACCCCAGTTTGGTCGCCGATTTTCGGTGGTTCAACTGGGGTTTTGCTTGATTTGCCGAAAAGACGACTGCGGGACGTGTGACCTCCTGGTCCCGTCACTGAGCGGTCCATTAGCTCGGCGACTTATGAAATGCACACCACGGTGCCGATCTTGATCCATGCCCGCGGGAGTGCGTTCAATACTGAAGTACCCCATCGGTAGTCCTCGCTTCGCGTGGAGATTATCCAATGACGACCCCCTGTCGTGCCTGGACGGCTGCGCTGCAGCCGGGCCGACTCGGGACCAACCCAGTAGTCAACAGGTCCGTCTCGACGGCACCCAGGCGCCGCCATTCGCTAACGCAGAGGCTCGAGCTTTTCCGGACGCATCTGTCGCGATGCGACCGACGTCCTGACGGTCAGTCATCGGCAGCGGGTAGGTGCCTGCGACCACATCACTAGTGTTCTGAGTCATTAATTCGTGTGCAGTAGTGGGCGATGGAGTCGAGGATCTGGTCAGCGGTCTTGACCCACACGTAGGGGCGGGGGTTGTCGTTCCAGG